>SKTG01000330.1 GCA_007118045.1 Nitriliruptoraceae bacterium | reverse complement strand
GGTTGCGGACGTGGAGCATGGCCGTCGGCACGCCGGCGAGGGCGAGGATGCCGGCGTCGTGGCCGGCGCCGGTCGCCAGGCGCGGCGCCGTCCCGAACCGCCGGGCGACCACACCGGCGAGGCGGTCGGCGAGCGACTCCGACAGCTCGACCCGAGGGGACCACGACTCCTCCCGGGGCTCGACGCCCACCTCGTCGGCGATGCGTCGCACCATGTCCCGGACCTCTGCCTCGGTCTCGGAGCGGACGTCGAGCCAGGCGAGGACCCGGGAGGGGATCGCGTTGACGCCGTTGGGTTCGACGAGCAGGCGACCCACGGTCGCCACGGCCGCGGGGACGCCCCCGGCCGCGGTCGCCTCGGCGGCGGAGCGGGCGGCCAGGACCAGGCGTGCCTGGGCGAGCATGGGGTCCTCGCGGTCTGCCAGAAGCGTCGTCCCGGCGTGATCGGCCCGACCGAGCAGCTCGAGGCGCCAGCGGCCGTGCGGGCGGATGGCCGTGCCGACCGCCACCGGCGCGGCCAGGTCGATCAGGCCACGACCCTGCTCGACGTGCAGCTCGACGAAGGCGCCGACGGCTGCCACCAGGCGCGGATCTGCCCCCAGCCGCCCCGCCGGCCGGCCGGTGCGCTCGAGCGCCTGCCGCAACGTGTGGCCCGTCTCGTCGCGCAGGGACAACGCGCGTTCGGGCTCCAGTCGGCCGGTCAGCAGCCGTGACCCCGCGCAGGCGACACCGAACCGGCCTCCCTCCTCGTCGGCGAAGGCCACGACCGCGATGGGCCGCGCGGGCACGACGCCGCGTGCCCGCAGCTCGTCGATGGCGAGCAGGCCACCGATCACGCCGAGGGGGCCGTCGTACGCGCCGCCCTGGGGGACGGAGTCGAGGTGGCTACCCGTGACGACCGCGCGTCCGGCGTCCGGGTCACCCCACCACGCCCAGAGGTTGCCCGCACGGTCCTCGTGGACGGCCAGACCGCGGCTCGTCGCCGCGTCCGCGAACCAGTCCCGCAGCGTCAGCTCCGCATCGTCGTACGCGAAGCGGCGGTACCCGCCGGTCTGCGGGTCACGCCCGATCGGTCGTAGCTGCTCCCAGATCCGGTCGAAGCCGGCCGCCACCCGGTCGAAGCCGGCCGCACCCGCGGGCCTCGCCGGCCCGTCCCGGCCCTCGCCGCCCGCGTTCACGCGGGGTCCTCGTCCCCGCGCATCGGCACCCGCACGCTGCGCTCGTCCGCGATCTCCTCGGCGCGTTCGTAGCCGGCATCGACGTGCCTGATCACTCCCATCCCCGGGTCGTTGCGCAGCACGCGCTCGAGCTTGGCCGCCGCCAGCTCGGTGCCGTCGGCGACGCTGACCTGGCCCGCGTGGATCGACCGCCCCATGCCGACGCCGCCACCGTGGTGGATCGACACCCACGAAGCACCGGAGGCGACGTTGACCATGGCGTTGAGCAGGGGCCAGTCCGCGATCGCGTCGGAGCCGTCGAGCATCGCCTCGGTCTCCCGGTAGGGCGAGGCGACGGAGCCACAGTCGAGATGGTCGCGACCGATCACGATCGGTGCCGACACCTCGCCTGCGGCCACCAGGTCGTTGAACGCCAGACCGGCCTGGTGCCGTTCGCCGTAGCCGAGCCAGCAGATCCGGCTCGGCAGTCCCTGGTAGGCGACACGTTCCCCAGCGAGCTCGATCCAGCGGCGCAGCTTCTCGTCCTCGCCGAAGAGCTCGAGCACGGCACGATCGGTGGCCGCGATGTCCGCCGGGTCGCCCGAGAGGGCCACCCACCGGAAGGGGCCCTTGCCCTCGCAGAACAACGGTCGGATGTAGGCGGGGACGAACCCGGGGTAGTCGAACGCACGGGCACAGCCACCGGTCCGCGCCTCCGAGCGGAGGGAGTTGCCGTAGTCGAACACCTCGGCGCCCTCGTCGAGGAAGCCGACCATCGCCTCCACGTGCGTGGCCATCGAGGAACGGGCCCGGGCGACGAAGCCGTCCGGGTCCGACTCCCGCTCTCGTCGCCAGTCCTCGAACGCCACCCCGACGGGCAGGTAGGCGAACGGGTCGTGAGCCGAGGTCTGGTCGGTGACGACGTCGACCTCGACCCCCCGGCGCAGCAGTTCGGGCAGCACCTCGGCGGCGTTGCCCCGCACGGCGATCGAGCGGGCGCGCCGTTCTCGCCTCGCCGCCTCGGCGAGCGAGACGGCGTCGTCGAGGTCGTCGGCGGCCACGTCGAGGTAGCGGTCCCGGAGCCGGCGGTCGATGCGGGAGGGGTCGCACTCCACGACCAGCGCCACACCGCCGTTCATCGTCACCGCCAGGGGCTGGGCCCCGCCCATGCCACCGAGCCCGGCCGTGACGGTGAGCGTGCCGGCCAGCGAACCGCCGAAACGTTGGTCGGCGACCGCCGCGAACGTCTCGTAGGTCCCCTGGAGGATGCCCTGGGTGCCGATGTAGATCCATGAGCCGGCCGTCATCTGGCCGTACATCGTCAACCCGAGGGCGTCGAGCCGTCGGAACTCGTCCCAGGTCGCCCAGTCCGGCACCAGGTTCGAGTTGGCGAGCAGGACCCGCGGTGCCCACTCGTGGGTGGTCATCACCCCGACCGGCTTGCCGGACTGCACCAGCAGCGTCTCGTCGTCGCGGAGCGCCGTGAGCGTCCTGACGGTCGCGTCGAAGCTGGCCCAGTCGCGGACGGCCTTGCCGCTGCCCCCGTAGACGATCAGCTCGTCGGGGTGCTCGGCCACCTCGGGATCGAGGTTGTTCTGCAGCATCCGCAGCGCCGCCTCCTGGCCCCACCCCCGCGCGCTGCGTCGCGGTCCGCGGTCCGCCCGCACCGGTCGGGCGCCGCGCGTCGCCGCTGCGGTGTTCGTGCTCATGGCTGGCTCCTCTCGGGTCTCGCGGGTCGGGCGGGCCCGGCCCGCCGTCGATCAGTCGAGTGGTCCGATGACCTCCTCCGCCGCTGCGAGCAACGTCCCGCGGCGCACCAGGTCGACGGTCGTCTCGATCTCCGGGGCGAGGTGCCGGTCGGGTCCGGGCCCCGGGACCCGCTCGCGGAGGCGGGCGAGAGCCGCTGCTGTGGCCGGCGCCGGCTGGAGCGGGGCGCGCAGGTCAAGCCCGCGCGCGGCCGTGAGCACCTCGATGGCCAGGACGCGTTCGAGGCCGTCGATCGCGGTGCGCAGCTTGCGGCCCGCGGCCCACCCCATCGAGACGTGATCCTCCTGCATCGCCGAGGAGGGGATCGAGTCGACGGACGCGGGTGCGGCCAGCCGCTTGCACTCCGACACGAGCGCGGCCTGGGTGTACTGGGCGATCATGTGCCCCGAGTCGACGCCCGGATCGTGGGCCAGGAACGGCGGGAGCCCCTGGTTGCGATCGGTGTCGAGGAACCGATCCGTGCGTCGCTCGGAGATCGACGCCAGGTCGGCCACCGGGATCGCGAGGAAGTCCAGGGCGTAAGCCACCGGTGCGCCGTGGAAGTTGCCGTTCGACTCGACCTCGCCGTCACGGACGAGGACCGGGTTGTCGATCGCGCTGGCGAGCTCACGGGCCGCCACCAGCTCGGAGTGGGTGAGGGTGTCCCGCGCGGCCCCCGCGACCTGGGGCGCGCAGCGCAGCGAGTACGCGTCCTGGACGCGCGTGCAGTCGGGTGTGCGATGGCTGGCCACGACGGCCGAATCCGCCAACAGCCGGCGCATGTTCGCCCCGCTCGCAGCCTGGCCGGGGTGCGGTCGCAACGCCAGCAGGTCCGGCGCGTAGACGCGGTCCGTGGCGAGCAGGGCCTCGACGCTCATCGCCGCGGCGAGGTCCGCCGTCCGGATGGCGCGTCGCAGGTCGTGGCAGGCGAGCACCAGGTGCCCGAGCATGCCATCCGTGCCGTTGATCAGCGCCAGCCCCTCCTTGGCGGCCAGTTCCACCGGGGCGGTGCCGGCCGCGGTGAGGGCGTCGCCAGCGGGACGTCGCTCACCGTCGCCGTCGCGGACCTCGCCCTCGCCGATGAGCGCGAGGGCCACGGCGGCCAGCGGCGCCAGATCGCCGGAGCAGCCGAGGCTCCCGTGAGCCGGGACGATCGGGGTCAGGCCGGCGTCGAGCATCGCCGCGAGCGTCTCGGCGACCACCGGGCGCACCCCCGTGTGTCCCGACACGAGGGTGCGCAGCCGCAGCAGCATCATGGCCCGTACGACCTCGCGGTCCACCTCCTCACCGGTCCCCGCGGCGTGCGAGCGCACGAGCGCCGCCTGCAGCCGCGTCCGGTCGCGCGGAGGGATGTGACGCGTCGCCAGCGCGCCGAAGCCGGTCGAGACCCCGTAGACGGGCCGGTCCCGCGCCGCCAGGGCTTCGACGTGGCCGCGCGCGGTGGTCAGCGCCGCCAGGGCTTCCGTGCCGAGGCGGACGCCGGCGCCCTCGCGCGCGACGGCGACGACCTGGTCGGGGGTCAGCGGCTCCGGGCCGATCTCGACGGTGTCCATGTGCGCATCGGAGCAGCCACGGGGTGGGACGTAAAGGGCGCGCCACGCGGGACGTGAAGCGCGCGCCACCGCGCGGCGTCCGGGGGCGGAGGTTCAGTGCCAGCCGCGGATGCCGAATGGACTGGGGAGGCCCGGACGCCGGCGATCGCGGACGTGACGTGGTCGTCGTCGAATGGAGCCGGACCAGGACGGAGATCATCGTCGACATGCGTACGGTCGGTCGCTCGCGGGTGTTCGCGCGTGTCGTCGACGTCCTGCGGCGGCCCTCGCCCCGCACCGATCCCCGCGACCGGGCTCGCGCGCTCGCGGCGATGTACGGGATCGGTGCCGTGATCGGGCTGCTCGCGTTGCCGTTCCTCCGTGACCGGCCAGCGGACCTGCCGGCGCTGGCGCTGCTGTGCGTCGCCGCCTTCCCCGTCTGCTGGCTGCTCTTGCGTGTCGGCTCCCGTTGCCCGCCGTGGCTGCTCCACCTGCTGCTCGGCGGCGGGACCGCGATCGTGGTTCTGGCCACGTGGTTCGGGGGGCCGGGGACCACCGGCGTCGTCTACGGCACCATCCTGGTGTGGGTGGCGCTCTACGCCGGGTACTTCTTCGCCCCGCTCACGACGCTGGCCCACGGTGCCGTCGCGCTCGGCGGGTACGCCACGAGCCTCACGCTGCTCGGCGGCTCCGTGGTCTTCGAGCTCGTCTGGATGGCCGGCACGACCGGGGTCGTGGCGACCGTCAGCCACTGGCTCGCCCACGGCCGCACGCTCGCCGAGGTGGACGCGCTGACCGGTGTCGCCAACCGTCGCGGCACCTCCGCCGCCATGGCGGCGGCGATGGGCGCCGCGGAGCTGCGCGGTGGTCCCCTCTGGGTGACGCTGCTGGACCTGGACCGCTTCAAGCGGACCAACGACAGGTTCGGTCACGCGGCCGGTGATGCGCTGCTGCGCACCTGCGTCGACCGCTGGCGGGACGTGCTGCCCTCCGAAGCCGTCCTCGGTCGCTACGGCGGCGACGAGTTCGTGGTCCTGCTCCCCGGCCACAGCCTGCACCAGGCCCGTGCCACGATCGACCGGCTGCGGTGGGCCGCACCCTTCGGACAGACCTGTTCCGCGGGGGTGGCGCCTTGGCTGCCCGGCGACTCGGAATCGATGGTGCTGGCCCGGGCCGACACGGCCCTCTACCAGGCCAAGCGCGAGGGCCGGGACCGCACCAGCGTCCTGGCGGAGGCTTCCGACCACGCGGCCGAGATCTGGCGGGCCCTGGCGGACGACGAGTTCGTCGTGCACTACCAGCCCATCGTCGACGTGGGCGCGGGCACCGAGGTCGCGGTCGAGGCGCTGGTGCGCTGGCAGCACCCGGAGGAGGGGCTCCTCGGCCCGGGCGAGTTCCTCCAGGCGGCCGAGACCAGCGGAGCCGTCCACGCGCTCGGGCGCTGGGTCCTGGACGAGGCATGCGGGCAGCTGTGGGCCTGGCGGAACGGCGGTCCCCACCCAGAGTCGTCGGTGAGCGTGAACCTGAGCCCCTCCCAACTGCTCCACCCGCGGCTGCTCGGCGACGTCCGCTACGCACTCGACCGTTGGCAGGTCCCGCCGGAGCGTCTGATGCTCGAGGTGACCGAGGACGCCCTCCACGGTGATCTGGACACCGTCGCCGAGCTGCTGCGGGAGCTGCGTGCCCTCGGGGTCGTCATCGCGATCGACGACTTCGGTACCGGGCACTCGTCGCTGAGCCGGCTGCGCAGCCTGCCGTTCGACGTGATCAAGATCGACCGTTCGTTCGTCAGCGGCATCGATCGGGACGCCGGGGCCCAACGGCTGGTGGACGCCATCGTCGCGATGGCCGACGGTCTGGGGTTGACCACGGTCGCCGAGGGCGTGGAACGCGTCGAGGAGCTCGCGCGTCTGCGGGTCTCGGGCTGCTCGCTCGCCCAGGGCTACCTGTTCGGGGCACCGAGCCCGGCCGGTCCCACTGCCGGTCTCGCGTCCGGATCGGCTCGGTGCGCCACCCATCCGGTCGCCGGTTACCGTTCCGCCCGGACCTCGTGACCGGCCGGCGGTGATCCTCGCCGTCGTCGCCCGGCACACCGAGCGGGAAGGTGACGGATGCGCAGCTTCGACGTCGTGATCGTGGGTGGTGGGAGCGCCGGTGCGGCGCTGGCCGCGAGACTGGCCGCTCCCGGCGATCGTTCGGTCGCGCTCGTCGAGGCCGGCCCGGCGGACACCGAGGAGCGGGTGCTGGACGTGCGGCGCTGGTGGGACCTGATCGGCAGCGACCTCGACCTCGACTACGGCATCGAGCCACAGGCCCGGGGCAACGCCGCGATCCGCCACAGCCGTGCCCGGGTGCTCGGGGGGTGCTCGAGCCACAACTCTTGCATCGCGTTCCCCACCCCGGGTCCGGACCTCGAGCGATGGGTCGAACAGGGCGCGACCGGGTGGGACCCCGCGACGCTGCGACCCGCGATCGACCGCGTACTCGGCACCGTTCCCTTGCAGCTCGCGGCACCGGACAGCCCGTTGATCGACGCCGTGCTGGAGGCCTGCGCCGCAGCCGGGCTACCGACCGTCGACTTCGCGACGTGGGACCTGACCCCGGGGGCCGGTCGCTTCCGCCTCAACGTCCAGGGGACCACCCGTCAATCGAGCTCCGTGGCGTACCTGCACCCGCTGGACGAACTGCCGGAGAACCTGGAGCTGCTGCTGGAGGCGCCGGTCTCCGAGATCGTGCTCGGGCAGGGCCGGGCCGTGGGCGTACGGACCGCCGGAGGGGTCGTGCGCGCGGAGCAGGAGGTCGTCCTGTGCGCCGGCGCGATCGACTCGCCCCGCTTGCTGCAGCTGTCGGGGGTCGGTCCGGCCGAGCACCTGCGGTCCGTTGGCATCGAGCCGGTGGTCGACCTGCCGGGGGTCGGTGCCCACCTGCTCGACCATCCGGAGGGCGTCGTCAACTACGCCGCCAGCCGCCCGATCGAGCCGACGCTGCAGAGCTGGGACGTCGGGGTGTTCGCCGACAGCAGCGGCACCGGCGGTCCCGACCTCATGCTGCACGTCGGGTCCGAGGTGTTCGACCTGCACACCGCCGGGCACGGGTACCCGACCGCGGACTCCGGTGTGGCCTTCACGCCGAACGTGGCGCACGCCCGCAGCGAGGGCACGGTGCGTCTGCGCAGCGCCGACCCGGGTGTCAAGCCCTCGATCGACTTCGCCTACTTCACCGACCCGGACGGGTACGACGAACGGGTGATGGTCGACGGCGTCGAGCTCGCCCGCGAGATCGCGGCCCAGGCGCCGCTCGCCGACTGGTTGGACCGCGAGCTCTCACCGGGGGCCGGTGTGACCGCCCGACAGGAGCTGAGCGAGTACGTGCGACGCACGGCGAACACCGTCTACCACCCCGCGGGGACCTGCCGCATGGGCCGGCCGGACGACCGTCGCACCGTCGTGGATCCGCAGTTACGCGTCCTGGGCATCGAAGGGCTGCGGGTCGCGGACGCCTCGGTCTTCCCCTCGATGACCACGGTCAACCCGAACCTGACCTGCATGGCGATCGGCGAGCGGGCCGCGGAGCTGCTGCGCGCCTGACCCGGCGTGGTGCGCGGGGTGGCGGCACCGCCGCGACCACCCCCGGCGTCAGAACCGGCCGAACTCGCCGACCACCTGGCCGTCGTCGATCAGCGTGACCACGAACGGGCCCTCCTTCGCGCCCGGCATGCCTGGCGACCCGGCCGGCATGCCGGCGAGGGCGATGCCGTCGACGTCCGGCTGCTCCTCCAGCAGCCGCTCGATCGCCTCGGTCGGCATGTGGCCCTCGATCGCGTACCCACCGATCTGGTTGGTGTGGCAGGAGGCCTCGCTCTCCGGGATGCCGAAGGCCTCCTTGATCTCGGTCAGGTCCTCGTGCAGCTGCTGGCGGACCTCGAAGCCCTCGGCGGCCAGGTGATCCTCGTAGCCGCCGCAGCACTCGCAGGTCGCCGTGCGGTGGACGATGACGGTCTGCTCCTCCGCGACCGTCTCGGTGGCCCGCTCCTCCTGGAGCTGGCCGCGATCGACGATGGCGCTGCAGCCGGCGAGCAGCGAGGCGCCCACGAGCAGGGCGACGGTCCGGGGCAGGGGACTGGCTGATGACATGGGGTGCTCCGCTTCGGGTCGCGCTGTCGCGGTCACCCCGAAGCATCGTCACCCGCCGGTCACCGGGCAGGTGCGCAAGGTCCCGGATCGCCTAGGGCCGTCCGACCGTTCGGCCGCGAGTACCGACGGTCCGGTCCCGCTCGTGGACCCCGGCTGGTCCCGGCCGGTCGCAGCCGGCGGTCGGGTTCGGCGGCAGCCGCCCGTTCGGTCCTGGTCGGCCGCAGCCGGCGGTCGGGTTCGGCCGCAGCCGCCCGTTCAGTCCTGGCCGGCCGCCCAGTCACCGGGGCGCCGCTCGTCCGCGATCCCGTCGACCTCCCCCGCGTCGTGGTCGATCTGGAGGGCCTGCATGCCGCCGTAGTACTCAGTCACGGGGATCTCCGTGGTCACCTCGTAACCGCGACCGTTGAGGTCCGAGACCACCTCGTCGGGCAGCTGCTCCTCGGTCTGCATCAGCTGGCCCTCGAGGTGGAAGCGGGGCTCCGCGACGGAGGTCTCGAGGTCCTGGCCGTGGCTCGCGTAGTTGATCAGTACCTGCGCGGTCATCATCGGGATGCGCCGACCCCCTGGCGAGCCGATGCCCATCACCGGGTCGCCGTCGCGGGCCAGGATCATGGGCGCGATGAAGCTACGTGGCCGCTTGTTCGGAGCGGGGTGGTTCACCGACTCCGGGTCGGGCGCGAAGTTCTTCAGCTGGTCGTTCATGAAGAAGCCGGAGACGGGGAGGCCCGACCCGAAGAAGTTGCTCAACGTGTTGGTCATGGAGACCATCGTCCCGTCCCGGTCGACCACCACGATGTGCGTGGTGTCGGTCTCGGGCGAGATCGCGGGCTCGCCGTCCTCGACCGGGGCGAAGGCGTCGTCCGGGACCAGCTCCGCGAGCTGATCGGTGTGGTCCCGCTCGATGATCTCCGGCAGGGGGATGTCCTCGACGCTGGGATCGCCGATCAGCTCCGTGCGGTCGTTGAGCGCGAGCCGCCAGGCCTGGGCGATCGCGTGGTGGGCGTCGGCCGAGCCGGGTTCCATGTCCCGGACCCCCAACGCCTCCGCGATCTGCAGGATCTGCACGACCGTGGGACCGGAGGTCGGAGCGCCACCACCGATCACGTCGTGGTCACGGAAGCTGCCGATCGCCGGCTCGACCTCCATGACCTCGTAGTCCTCCAGGTCGGAGAGCTCGATGCCACTGACCGTCTCCGCGACCTCCTGGCCGAGCTCGCCTCCGTGCATCACCTCGGCGCCACCCTCCTGGATGGCCCGGAGGGCCTCGGCGTACTCGGGCTGGCGCAGGGTCTCGCCGACCCCGATCGCGGCTCCGTCGGGGAAGAAGCGGGGCGCGAGGTGGATCGGAAGCCGTGCGGCCGCGGCGCGGAGGCGATCGTTGAGGTAGTCGGAGACCTCGATGCCGTCCTCGGCCAACCGAGCCGCGGGCTCGATCAGGTCGGGCAGCTCGATGCTGCCGTGTTCGCGGTGCACGTGCTCCATGCCGGCGACGAAGCCGGGCACGCCGATGTCGGAGGCGGGTGTCTCGCCGCTGGCGGGGACGGTCTCCCGGTAGTCGTAGGCGACGGGCTCGCCGCCGGAGGGGTGCAGCACCAGCGAGCCTCCGCCGCCGGGCCCCGACCCGAACGGCTCCACGACACCCAACGCGTAGGCCACGGCGACCGCGGCGTCCGTGGCGTTGCCGCCGGCCTCGAGCACGTCCATGCCGACCTGCACCGCTTCGGGATGGCTGGAGGTGACGCCGTAGGCGCCGAGCGCAGGCTCGTCGTCGGCCTCCTCGTCGGCCTCGTCGGGGTCGTCGCCCGCCTCGGGCGCCGCGAGCTCCTCACCCTCCTGCTGGTCGCGCAAGCGCAGCTCCACCGGGTCGCGATCCTCAGGTGCGTCCTCGAGCTCACCCCCGGTCACGACCTCCTGATCCAGCAGCTCCGCGCGCTCCTCCGCCAGGCGGGGGCGCTCGTGGAGGGTCGCGGCGATGAGCCCGACGACCACCACGACACCGAGGACGTAGTTGAGCCAGCGGTCGGTCATGGGGAGGCCTCGTCGAGGACGTGGGAGTGGTCGATCTCGGCCACGAGCGAGATGCCGTCCCGCTCCCAGTCGAGCGTGTCACCGCGGAGCCGCTGGAAGACGCGGGCGCGCCGGTAGGCGTCCAGTGGTCCGTCGAGGACGCGGGGCGTGGCCTCGCGCAGGTAGATCGGGGTCATCTCGACGGTGGCCGTGCCGTCCTCCGAGAGCCGGTAGCCGGCGATGGCGGACTCCCGGGTGCGTGACCAGCCCTGGTCGAACACGAAGTTGCCGAGGCTGTAGAACACCAGCGCGTCGCCGATCTGCTCGACCGGGAGCAGCACGTGTGGGTGGTGCCCCACGATGATGTCGGCGCCCGCGGCCGCCGCGAACTCGGCCAACTCGCGTTGGCGGCCCGTGGCGCGCAGGTCGTACTCCTCGCCCCAGTGGAAGTGGGCGATGACCAGGTCCGCTTCCTGCTGGGCCTGCTGGATCAGGGGCCCGAACACGTCCGGTTCGGCCTCGAGCAGACCGCCCTGGAAGGAGCGCGCGATGAACCCGGCCACGAACACGTCCGTGAACGACAGGGTCGCGACCGTCAGGCCGTCGTGCTCCTGGAAGTCGGTCTCCACCGCAGCCTCGAGGGTCTCGCCGCCACCGGCGTGCGCGATCCCGGCCGCCTCGAGGGCCTCGATCGTGTCCCTGAGGCCCGGGATGCCGTGGTCCATGCCGTGGTTGTTGGCCAGGCTCACGGTCGTGAAGCCGGCGTCGACCATGGCGTCCAGGGCGCGGTCGTCGCTCGCGAGGTGGATCAGCTTGTCCGCCTCCGGGAGCTCCTCCACGTCGTTGCTGATGACCTGTTCGAGGTTGCCGCTGACGTAGTCGCCCTCGAGGTAGGGGGCCACGTCCTCGAGCAGGGCGTCGTGCCCGCGGCGTTCCGCGACCTCCTGGACGTGCCGGCCGAACATCACGTCGCCGACCATCGTCGCCCGGAACCGGTCCTCGTCGGTGGTGGCGTCCTCCTGCGCGGTGGCCGGGGAGCCGGGTACGGAGCTGACGAGGTGGAGGCCGGCGACCAGCGCCAGGCTGACGACCGCCCCGATGATCGCGTGACGGGCGGCGGCCTCGCGCTCGCGGCGCAGGCGTCGTTGGAGCCGGCCGCGGAAGGTCACGCCGGCGTCGTCGGGGAGGTGGGTCTGCTCGGTCACGTCGCGCTCAGTTCACGACGAGGGAGAGGCCGAAGACGATCAGGAAGGTCAACCCGGAGAGCAGCAGGGTGGAGAGCACCGTGTGCGGCACCCCCTGCCGGTGGATCGCGTTCGCGATCAGCCCGGGCACGATCACACCGATGCCCCGGAACTCGTAGACCTCGAAGGGCATCTGGGGGTAGAGGGCGTCGAACACGAGCTTGAGCATGATGCCGATGCTCAGCATGGCCACGAACCGACGCCGCCCGTAGAGGATCACGACCTTGGACACGCCACGGTCGACGACCAGGAACGTCAGGAAGCTCAGCAGGAAGATCATCGACACGAAGATGACCTGGTCGAACACGAGCGCGAGGTAGCCCGGCACCACCAGGCCGGCGGGGATGACCCCGGTGCGCTCCGCGTAGACCAGGCTGACGATCACCCCGATCACCAGCGAGAGGTAGAGCTCGGTCCCGAACATCAGCTGGCCTCCTGGCCCAAGGGGTGGGCGACCCGACGGTCCTCGAGCCGCGCGACGATCTCCGCACCACCCCCGTGCAGGTTGCCGACGCCGAGCACGACCCGGCCGGCGAGACGGTCCTCGATGTCACCGACCACCGCGTCGGCGCTCGAACCCGTGCGGTCGATCACGGTATCGGCCACGATGCTGCCCTCCTCGACCCCGCGTGTGATGGACCGGGTGGCGCTGCCCGTGATCACCAGGGTGTCGATGGGCAGGTGGGGGAGCACGTCGCGGGCGAACAGCTGGCTGCGGGCGATGCGGTCGTCGCGGCAGTTCATGACGACGATCAGGCCGGTCTCCGGGTAGCCGAGGCCGCGGACGTGGTCCCAGACCGCCAGGGTCGAGGTGGGGTCGTTCGCCGGGAAGGCGTTGACGAGCAGGGCCGGATCGTTCGGGTCGCCGATCTCGATCAGCCGCGTCGCGAACGGGTCGGGTGGCGCCTGCTTCATGCCCCGGAGGGCGTCCTCGTCGTGGATGCCGAGGTGGCGGGTGACGGCGAAGACCTGGGCGAGGTGGTCGGGGAGCACCAGGTGCTCGAAACCGGCGAGCTGCCGCTCCTCGATCTCGTCGGCGTCGGCGACCAGCAGCTCGGCGTTGCGTTGTCTGGCGACCTCCTCGAAGCGGTCGATGTGCTCACCGGGCGAGACCACGACGGTGCCGAAGGTCGGGATGGAGGCGGCCAGCACGTCCGCCACGTCGCGCACCGTCGGGCCCATCTCGTCGAGGTGGTCGGCCAGGGCGTTGGTGATCACGAGCAGGTTCACGTCGAGCAGCTCGCGATGGAAGGTCAGCTGGTACTCGGGTGTCACGGCCATGCACTCCGCCACCACGGCGTCCGCGTCGTGCTCGACCGCACGCCGCATCAGCTCCCGCTGCTCGCCGATGTTCGGCCCTTCCGGCCGCCGCGGGATGGGCTCCTGCTCGCTCGACCACCCGAACACGAGCTGGGCAGCCGTGCCCGTGGTCTTGCCGAGCGGGTGGTAGCCGCCGGCGGCCAGCGCGCCGGTCAGCAACCGCGTGACGGTGGACTTGCCGCGACTGCCGTTGACGCTGATGCGCAGGTCCACGGCGTCGAGGTGGCGCTGGTGACGGCGCCGTTCGCGCACCCCGGCGACGAGCAGCAGGATCGCCGCGCCGAGGCATGCGAGCAGCACGATGTCGTCGGACGTGCCGAGTTCCAGCATGTTCAGCCCTGAGGTCCGGTCGTCGTGCGGCTGCCCGCGCGCTCCCACCTGCTCGCGGTACGCGGGTCGCCCCACGACGAGCACCGCCGAGGACCGACCAGCCAAGTGACGCGGGAAGGGTAACCGGCCGTCGGCGTTCGGCCACGACGGTCACCCGACGTGCGGTCAGGTGACCGTCCGGATCGGAGACCTCCGCGGCCGTTCCGCGACGGCCGAGCACGGGGCGTCACGGGAGCCGTTCCCACCCGTCGCCCTCGTGACCGAAGGCGAACGTACCGGGGTGCAGGAACTCGGCCAGGATCTCGGTGGACTCGACGAGGCGCGGGCCCGGCCGGTTGAAGAAGCGGTGGCCGTCGGTGATGGCGACCTGCCCCTCCCGGACGGCGCGGAGCTCGGCGAAGCCCGGCAACGTCGTGAGCCGCGGCAGCTCCTCCCGCGTGCGGTCGAGGTCGAAGCCGCAGGGCAGCACCACGATCGCGTCCGGGTCCAGCTCGCGGATCGTCTCCCAGTCGGTCCACGGGGAATGCTCCCCGGGGCGGCCGAGCAGCTCCTCCCCACCGGCGGCCGCGATCAGCTCGGGAACCCAGTTCCCGGCGGCCATCAGCGGATCGAGCCACTCGATCGCCACGACGCGGCGCCGCGGCAGGGCGGTGGCCCGCTCCGCGATCGCTCCGATGCGCGCCGTCATCGTCGTCGTCAGGGCCTCGCCGCGGCGCGGCACCTCGAGCGCGGCCGCCGTGCGGCGCACGTCGGCGAGCACGTCCGCGAGCGCGTTCGGTTCGCAGGCCACGACCTCGGTGCGCTCATCGAGATGGGCCCGGACGGCCCGCTGCACCTCCTCGAAGCTGACCGCGCAGATCTCACACAGCGACTGGGTCAGGACCAGGTCCGGGGCGAGCCGCTCGAGCACCTCGCCGTGCACCTCGTACACGGAGAGGGCCTGCTCGAGGATCGAGCGCAGCTGCCGGTCGATCTCGAGGCTGCCGCCCTCCACCGGGACCCGCGGCTCGGTGACCACGGGCAGGGAGGACACCTCGGGCGGGTGATCGCACTCGTGGGAGCGGCCCACCAGCTGCTCGCCGCAACCCAGCGCCGCCACGATCTCCGTGGTGGAGGGCAACAGGCTCACCACACGCTTCACGCGGACACCTCGACCGGGGCGTTCGGACCCTAGTCCGGACAGGGGCCGACCGACCGGGCGCATCGTGCGACAGCCCTGTGCGCTGCGTGCAACATCTGCACCGTGCAACCGATACCGGCGGCGGTCGGTGGCCGAACCGGACGCGATCGCGACCGTCCACGTCAGCTGGTGCGGACGCTCCGTCGCCGGCGCTCCGGCCACCGCGCCGAGCCCGCCGAACCAGGTCCGACCCAGCCGAGGAGACCCGTCCGTGCGCCGAACGTTCGATGCCCTGGCCCGCGTGGTCACCGGCCGACCGCTGCTGACGGTCCTGCTCGTCCTCGCGCTCAGCGGCGGGTTCGCCGCGTTCGCCGGACAGGCGGTCACCGAGGACGGCGTCGCCGTGGACAACGAGCTGTCCCAGGCGCTCGAACGCGTGGACGAGGAGTTCGGCGAGGCGCGGTCGGTCCTGCAGGTGGTCGTGACCTCGACCGACGGTGAGGACGTCCGGCGCTCCGACGCGCTCGCCTACGCAGAACGGCTCGAGGAGAGCATCCGCTCGAGCGACGTGGCGGACACGCTGGCGGAGGACGGGGAGCAGCCGGCGATCGCCTCCTACCTGGGCGGGGCGCAGCTGGGCCTCGAGATGCAGGAGCTCGAGGCCGGTGACCTCGACGACCAGCAGGTCCGTGACCTGCAGCAGGGCGCGTTCGACGAGCTCCCGCCCCAGGTCGCGGGCCTGTTCGAGCAGTTGGTCGGGACGGGTGACCCGCCGACCGCCGGTCTGATCCTGGTCTTCCAGGACGCCTCCGAGGTCGACGGGCGCGAGGAAGCCCAGCTGGAGCGTCAGCGCGAGCTCGTGGAGGTCGTCGAGCGCGTGGAGGTGCCGCCAGGTCTCGAGGCCGACGCCTTCAGCTTCGGCCTGCTGCTGGAGGCCGGGGACATCGGTCCGGAGGTCGGCCGGCTCTTCGGCACCGCGCTCGGCATCATCCTGGTGATCCTCGGCTTCGTCTACTGGGTCCGACCCGAAGCCGGCCAGCGACGGCTCGTCGGTCGCCGGACGGTCGCGGACGTGACGTTGACGCTGCTGGTGATCGTGCTCGCCGTGCTGTGGATGCAGGGCATCGGCGTGCTGCTCGGTCCCGACTACGCGGACCTCATCGGGTACTTCTCACCGCAGACCCAGATCGTGCCCATCCTGATCGTCGGGTTGGGGGTCGACTTCGCCATCCACCTGCTGGCCCGCTACCGCACCGAGGTGGGAGGAGGCAGCGATCCGGTCGCGGCCTTCGCCACCTCGGCGCGGACCGTGGGCCTGACCCTCACCCTGGTCACGGCGGCCACGGCGATCGGGTTCCTGACCAACCTGGCCAGCCCGGTGGACTTCCTGGCCACGCTCGGTGTGCTCGCGGCCGTCGGGATCGCGGCGGCGTTCGTGCTCACGCTCACGCTGCTCCCGGCGATCCGTGTCGCGCTCGATCGTCGTGCGCAGCGCCGTGACCGTCTGCCGCGGAGCGCGTTGGGTACGCAGGCCAGCGCCACCCTGCCGCGGCTGATCGGTCGGACGTCGTTGCTCGCCGAGCGCGCGCCGATCCCCACCCTGCTCGTGGCGGGCGCGCTGGTCGTGGCCGGCGGCTACGGCTTCACGCAGCTCGACAGCGAGTTCGAACTGACCGACTTCGTGCCGCAGGACGAGCCGCGGCTCGAGACCTACGAGGTGCTCGAGACCCGGTTCGACGGCGGGTTCGACGAGACCACCGAGGTACTGCTCACCGGCGAGCTCGCGACCCCAGAGGCCCACGACGCGACGGTCGCCTCGATCGAACGCACGGCCCAGCTGGAGGACGTGGAGACGCTGGGTGACGACCCGGACACCACCTCCATCGTCAGCGTGCTCGGGGGGGCCTTCGGTGACGAGGAGCTCGCCGCGGAACTCGGCGAGCGCGGCGTCCAGGAGGACCTCACCGTCGCCGACGACACGGACGTCGACGAGCTCTACCGCTTCCTGCTCGACGAGCTCGACGCGGCCGAGGAGGTGATCGCTCCGGCCGACGGGGACTACGTCGGGCGGGTCAGCGTGCGGACGAGCGCCAACCAGTCCGGGGCGCTGCAGCTCGAGGCCGGGCTCCGGGAGGCGTTCGAGCCGGCTGCGGAGGCCGGCGTCGAGGTGGTCCCGACCTCCCAGGCGATCGTCCAGGCCAACATCGGCGAGGACATCGAGGACTCGCAGATCGTCTCGTTGTTGATCGCGCTCGGCGCAGCGATGGCGCTGTTGACCCTCCACTTCACGATCGCGGCGCGACGACCGATGGTGGGCGTGCTCACGGTCCTGCCCGTGGGGCTCGTGCTCGCGCTCACGTTCGGCACGATGGCGGTCACCGGCATCCCGCTCAACCCGGTCACGGCCACCCTCGCGGCCCTCTCGATCGGGATCGGGGTGCCGTTCACCATCCACGTCACCGCGCGCTTCCTGGAGGAGCGCACCCGGTCCGGCGACGGGCTCGCGGCGATGCGCCGGACCGTGTCGCAGACCGGAGGAGCTCTGGCCGGCTCCGCCGTGACCACCGCGATCGGGTTCGGCGTGCTGACCACCTCGACGCTGGTGCCCTTCGAGCAGCTCGGCTACGTGATCGTGTTCGCCATCGTCTACTCGTTGGTGGCGGCCGTGCTCGTGCTCCCGAGCCTGCTCGTGCTCTGGGACCGGCACGACCGGGGGCGGCACGGCCCACCGACCCCCGCCGAGCCCCACCCGGCCGAGGCCACGGCCGGCGTGTGACCCGCCGGCCGGGCCGTGGTCGCGGGGCTAGACCGCCGTCTCGCGCTGCTCCTCGAGCATCACGCCGACCACGTCACGGATCGAGACCACCCCGATCACGACGTCGTCACGGCTGACGGCGAGGTGGCGCACCTCGGAGCGGGCCATGACCTCGGCCGCCTCCAGCACGCTGGCGTCCTCGTCGACCTGGATCACCTCGCAGGTGGCGTGGTCGCGCACCCGGGCCTCGTCGAGCTCGATGCGCTCGGACACCGCGACCACCAGGTCACGCTCCGAGAGCACGCCGCGGACCCCCCCGGCGTCGACGACGACGAGGAGCCCGACCGCGTCCATGACGAAGGCGTCGGCCGCGGTCTGCAGGGTGTCGGTCGGACGGATCGTGGCGACCGGGGCGCCGATCAGGGTGCCGACGGGGTCGGTCAGCTGGATGCCGAGCATGAGCTCCTCCTCGCGGGTGACGTTGCCCCCAGCATCGTGGCGGTGCCGGTCGGTCGGGAGGGCCGGAGGGCCCCTCCGCCGGGGGCAATCGGCTCTCGCCGTCCGCCGCAGCGCGTCGGTCGGGCCGTCCGGTGCATCGCGTTGGGTGGGCCGTCCGCCGCATCGCGCCGGACCGGCCGGGCGTCGCTGACCCGGCGCGCGGCGTCAGCCTTCGAGCTCGTCGCGGACCAGCTCGTCGACCTCCGCCGCGTCGACGCCGGGGAGGGCGCCCAGCAGGCGCCGCTTCTGCGTCGCGAACTCGTGGTCGGTGAGGTGACCGCGCTCGCGCAGGGCGGCCAGCGACTCCAGCTGCTCGACCACGTCACGGGCCCGTGCACCGCCACCGCTGAAGTGCAGGGCCCGGAGCTCGCGAGCGCGGTAGATCTCCGACTGGAAGCCCTGGGGGTCCGGGATGTCGGCCAATCGGTTGCGTCCCTGGCTGCTCGCCGATTCGACCAGGACGTCGCCGTAGCCGAGCAGCCGCTCCATCACGCGCTGCTCGAACACGACGTTGTTGATGTTCTCCAGGGGGATCTCGCGCCCGCTGCGGGCGATCATGCCGTGGCGCACGATGATGCGTTCCGTGGTCAGGACGTAGTGCGTGAACCACCACCGCACGAGCGTGCGCGCCGTCATGAGCGCCCACACCGCCACGACGATCGCGGCCACGGCCGCCGTCCACTCCGTACCGGCCACGGCGACGGCGAGGCCCCCGAGCGCCGCCAGCAGCATGGCCCACAGCAGCGCGGGCAACACCGCCTTCCAGTGCGGCCGGAACTGGTCGAGGACCTCCTCGTCCTCGGTCAGCAGCCGGGTCGGGTAGCGCACGTGCTGCCTCGGGGCTGGGAGGGAGCCGGCGCGAAGGGCCAGCTCGGACCGGCGTGGAACACGGCAGGGTAGGCCGGAGCGCGGCGATGTAGGGTCGGTGCAGGCGGCCACACCGTGGGGACCTAGGACCCTCGGCTCCGGGGCCGACCCGCACTTCCGCCGGCCCGGGTCCTGGGTCATGCTCGCAGCGGTCGTCCCGCTCGGCCACGACGGGACAGGGGAAACGAACAGGAGTTCGCCATGAAGCGCATCGTCGTCGGTGTCGACAGCTCGGACGACTCGGTCCGAGCCCTCCGCTGGGCCATCGACGAGGCTCGGTTGCGCGGCGCCGAGCTCGAGATCGTCCACGCCTTCCCGACGCCCGAGCTCGTGGCGATCCCGGCGGTGGTGACGCTGCCGTCCGACGACGAGCTGCGCAAGGGCGCGGAGGAGGTCATCGACGGTGCCCTCTCACGGGTCGGCGGTGCGGACGACGTGCCGGTCACCCGGACCATGCGCGCGGGGAGCTCGGCGTCGGTGCTCTGCGACGTCGCGGTCGGCGCCGACCTGCTCGTGGTCGGTGCCCGCGGGCTCGGCGGGTTCCGGGGGCTGCTGCTCGGCTCGGTGACCCACCAGGTGGTCGCGCACTCGCCCTGCCCGGTCGTGGTCAGCGTCCCCGAGGACCGCTGACGCGAACGGAAAGGGGTGGGCCGGCCGAGCGGAACGCCCGGCCGGTCCTCCGCGCGACCAGGCACCGGCGTGCCCCGCGGGCAGAGCGGGTAGGGTCCGAGGCCGCGCCCGTGCCTTCCAACGGCCAGGAGCCGTCGTGTCCGCACCCGCACGCCACGCCACCGTGACGGTGGGCCGGTGACCGTCCGTGGCCTCAGACTGGCCCTGGAGGACCCGGCCGTCGACGCCGTCACGGCCGCGGTGCATCGACCGGCGCGACGTACGGGCGCACCCGTGTTGCTTGCCCCGGGGGCCGGAGGGGACCTCGACGGGGACGGGCTGGTCGCGCTCGCCGAGCGCTTCGCCGCCCTCGGACACCCCGCCGTGCGCGTCAACCTGCCGCACCACGAGGCGGGGCGCCGGGCGGCGCCTCGCGCGGAGCGGTCCGTTCGCCCCTACGCCCAGCTGCTCGACGCGGCGCAGCGTGAGCTCGGGGTCACCGGACCCTGGATCCTCGGGGGGAAGTCCTACGGTGGCCGGGTCGCGTCGATGGCGGTGGCCGAGGGCACGCCGGCGTTGGGTCTGGTGTTCTACGGCTACCCCCTGCACCCACCCGGCAAGCCCGACCGGCTGCGGGTCGACCACTGGCCCCACGTCGGCGTCCCGTGCCTCTTCGTCCAGGGCGAGCGGGACCCCTTCTGTGACCAGTCGCTGCTGAGCAGCCACGTCCGCAAGCTGCCCCGCCGCACGACCGTGCACGTGGTTCCCGGTGGCGATCACTCGCTGCGGGTGCCGAAGGCGGCGAGCCCGACGGGCACCCCGATCAGCGCGTCGACGATCGTGGCTTCGCTGGACGGCGTGCTGCAGGAGTGGCTGGTCAGCCTCGAGCCCTAGGGCCGTTCGACCGAACGGAGCTCGGGCCTCGCGCCGGCCGTGTGCGGTCTAACGTCGCCCGTCCATGGCCGCCGATCCGACGAGGCCACACCGCAGGGGAGGGGCGCGTCATGCTCGCCGAGTTCAAGGAGTTCATCGGCCGGGGCAACATGATCGAGCTGGCGGTCGCGTTCGTCATGGGGGTCGCGTTCCAGGCGGTGATCAGCACGTTGACCGAGCGGGTCCTGATGCCCGCGATCGCGCTCGTCTTCGGTGAGCCCGACTTCGACCGGGTGCTGATGTTCGGCGCCATCGACCCGGAGACCGGCCTGCCGGTCGGTAGCGCCGGCGCGTTGCTGACCGCGCTGATCGACTTCCTGATCGTGGCGTTCGCGCTGTTCATGGTGATCAAGGCCTACAACCGGTTCCAGCGCCGCAGCGACGCTGAGGAGGTCGATCCCGAGGCCGCGCCGGAGGACGTGGTCCTGCTCCGCGAGATCCGTGACGCGCTCCGCGCGCCCGACCGCGGTCCGCGCTGAGCGGGCCGGTGGTCCGCGTCGAGCGGGACGGTGGTCCGCGTTGAGCCGGACCGTGGTCCGCGTTGAGGGTCGTCCGGTCAGCCCTCGTCGCCGCTGAAGCGACGGGCGATCGCCCGTTGCACCGCCCGTTGTGCGGCTCCCTGCTGCGCCGCTGCCGACTCGGCTTGCAGCGAGCCTTCCGACCCCGGCCGGACGTGGCCCTGTCGGCGTGCCGTTGCCGCGACCGCCTCGGCGACCACCGGCACGACCGTGCGGTCGAAGGCCGATGGCACGATGTAGTCGGGTGCGAGGTCGTCGCCGACGATCGAGGCGATGCCCTGCGCCGCCGCGATCTTCATGTCGTCGGTCACGGCGGTCGCCGCCGCGTCCAGCAGGCCCCGGAACAGCCCCGGGAACGCCAGCACGTTGTTGATCTGGTTGGGGAAGTCGGAGCGGCCGGTCGCCATCACCGCCACGTGCCCACGCGCGATGTCCGGGTGGATCTCCGGGGTCGGGTTCGCCAGCGCGAACACGATCCGGTCGTCGGCCATCGTGCGCAACAGCTCGAGCGGCAGGGTCTCCGGACCCGAGACCCCGACGAACACGTCGGCGCCGGCCAGGGCCGTCTCCTTGCCGCCGACGAGGCCACGCGGGTTGCTCTGCTTCGCGACCCGGCGACGGATCGGGTCGTTGCCCTTGCGCGTCGGTTCGACGATGCCGTCCACGTCCACCGGCACGATGTCCTCCACGCCGGCCGCGCGCAGCAGGTTGATGATCGCCACGCCGGCGGCCCCGACGCCCTGGACGACCACCCGGAGCGAGGTGGGATCACGCGAGACGACGCGTGCGGCGTTCAGCAGCGCGGCGAGCACCACGATGGCCGTGCCGTGCTGGTCGTCGTGGAAGACGGGGATGTCCAGCCGCTGTCGCAGCTTGCCCTCGATCTCGAAGCACCTGGGTGCGGCCACGTCCTCGAGGTTGATGCCACCGAAGCCTCCCGCGATGCGGGCCACCGTGTCGACGAACGTGTCCGGGTCGCGCTCGTCCACCAGCACGGGGTAGGCGTCGACGTCACCGAAGGAGCGCAGCAGCATCGCCTTGCCCTCCATGACCGGCAGCGAGGCCAGCGGCCCGATGTCCCCGAGGCCGAGCACCGCCGAGCCGTCGGTGATCACCGCCACCGCGTTGGACCGGATCGTCAGCCGGTAGGCGGCGACCGGGTCCTCCTCGATGAGGCGGCAGACCTTGGCGACACCCGGGGTGTAGACCAGGGCCAGGTCGCTCGGACCGAGCACCTCGCGCGTCGTCTCCACGCGGATCTTGCCGCGGTCGTGGGCCGCCAGCACCTCGTCGGTGATGGCCAGCAGCTCCACACCGGCGAGGTCGACCAGGGTGGCGGCGATCTCGTCGGCGTGATCCTGGTCGCGGACCTCGACGGTGAGGTCGCGGAAGTCGACGTGACGTTGCTGGGCGGTGCGTTCGGTCGCGACCAGGTCGGCACCGTGCTCCTCGATCGCGCCGGCGACCGCGCCGAGCTTGCCCGGCGTGCGCTCCACGGCGACGCGGTAGGTGATCCGTTGCGGCAGTGGTGGCACGGGACCTCCGGGGAGCTGATCGCCGGAGGATAGGCCGAAGGGCCGGACTAGCATGACGTTCCGTCCGGCGCTCCCCGAGTCTCGAGGTCCCATTGTCCGCGGAGACCACCCAGCGTTCCATCGACACGATCCGCACCCTCGCGATCGATGCCGTCCAGCGCGCCAACTCCGGCCACCCCGGGATGCCGATGGGGTGTGCTCCCATCGCCTACCTGCTGTTCCGCGAGGTGATGCGCCACGACCCGGCCGATCCCGAGTGGCCCGCCCGCGACCGCTTCGTGCTCTCCGCCGGCCACGGGTCCATGCTGCTCTACGCGTCGTTGCACCTCGCGGGCTACGAGCGGCCGACCCTCGACGACATCAAGGCGTTCCGTCAGTACGGCTCGGTGACCGCCGGTCACCCCGAGAACTTCATGATCGAGGGGGTCGAGACCACTACCGGACCTCTCGGCCAGGGGTTCGCCAACGGCGTCGGGATGGCGATCGCGGCCGAGCGGATCGCTGCGGAGTTCGACCACGGCGGCCACGATCTCGTGCCCCAGCGCATCTTCGGCATCGTCTCGGACGGCGACCTGATGGAGGGCGTCGCCTCGGAGGCGGCCTCGCTGGCCGGTCACCTGCGGCTCGGACGCATCACCTACCTCTACGACGACAACCGCATCTCGATCGACGGCTCGACGGACAAGGCGTTCAGCGAGGACGTCAGGGCGCGCTTCGACGCCTACGGGTGGCACACGCAACGGGTCGAGGACGGCAACGACGTCGAGGCGCTGCGTGCCGCCATCGCGGCAGCGGACGCCGACGAGCGGCCGTCGTTGATCTCGGTACGCACGGTCATCGGGTTCGGCTCACCCGGCAAGGCCGGCACGGCCGGTGCCCACGGCTCGCCGCTGGGGGACGACGAGGTGGCCGCCACCAAGGAGGCCTACGGCTGGACGCACGAGCCGTTCCACGTGCCCGAGGACGTGCGCCAGCACCTCGACGCGCGGGAGCGCGGCGCCGAGCAGCACGCGGAATGGCAGCGCCGCTACGACACCTACGCGGCCGAGCACCCCGAGCTCGCCGCCGAGTTCGAACGGCGGGTCGTGCGGCGCGAGCTGCCCGAGGGCTGGACGAAGGCGCTCCCGCGGTTGGAGGGCAAGGACGCCACCCGTAAGCACTCGGGAGCGGTGATCAACGCCCTGGCCGAGCAGCTGCCCGAGCTGTTCGGTGGCGCGGCCGACCTCGCGGCCTCGAACAACACGGACGTGAAGGGCGGCGGCGACTTCTCCGCCCCGGGGGCGACCAGCGACTCCGGCGAAGCGGCGGGTCGGCTCGGACGCAACCTGAGGTTCGGGGTCCGCGAGCACGGCATGGCCTCGGCCGCCAACGGCATGGCGCTGCACGGTGGCGTGCTGCCCTACGTCGCGACCTTCCTCATCTTCACCGACTACTGCCGGCCGGCGATCCGGCTCAGCGCCCTGACCGGCGCCCGCGTCGTGTACGTGATGACCCACGACTCGATCGGCCTCGGCGAGGACGGTCCCACCCATCAGCCCGTCGAGCACCTGATGTCGCTGCGGGCCATGCCGAACCTCACGGTGATCCGTCCCGCCGACGGTGAGGAGACGGTCGACGCCTGGCGCACGGCGATCGAGACGGAAGGTCCGACCGTGCTCGCGCTCACCCGTCAGGGCCTGCCGCCGGTGGGTGACAAGCCGGACCGGCCCGTGGCCAGCGGCGCCTACGTGGTCAGCGACTCCGGGTCGGGAGACGGCGACCCCGACGTGCTGCTGATCGGGACCGGCTCCGAGCTGCAGCTGTGCGTCGCCGCGGCCGAGCGTCTGACCGAGGACGGAGTGGCCGTCCGGGTGGTGTCCATGCCGTCGGTCGAGCGCTTCCTCGCACAGTCGCCCGGTTACCGCGAGGAGGTCCTGCCCGCGGCGGTGACCGCCCGCGTCGCCGTCGAGGCCGGGGTGAGCCTCGGGTGGGAACGGTTCGTCGGCGACCAGGGGGTCGTGGTCGGCCTCGACCGGTTCGGCGCGTCGGGACCGGGTGACGAGGTCATGGTCGGGCTCGGTTTCACCCCCGACCGGGTGGTCGAGGCGGCCCGGAGCGCGATGGCGGGCAGCTCCCGGTAGCGCGCGGCCGCGTCGCGTCGCACATCTCGAGCCGTGTGCGCCGCGGCGCGTGTGTCGAGCCCCCGCGTCGAGGCCCCGGTGTCGGGCCGCGTGCGGCGCGCCGTGTCG
>SKTG01000418.1 GCA_007118045.1 Nitriliruptoraceae bacterium | reverse complement strand
GGCCGCCGGCCTGGCCCAGGCCGGCCAGTCCGAGCCCGGGGGCAGCGCCGCGAGGCGGCGGACGGCCGGCAGCACCCCCAACCGGCGTGCGTCGACGTCGCGGGCGACGAGCCCCCCGGCGTCCAGGGAGACGGTCGCCAGGCGCCCCGGCTCCCCCGCTGGGAAGCCGAGCGCGTCCGCCTGGTCCACCAGCGTGTCGGTATCCGCCTCGGGGTCGTCCGACCACAGCGCGAACGCTCCGCCGGCCGGCACCGGGCCACCGGGGACGAACGTCAGTTGTGGCTGGACGGGCATCCGCTCTCCTCGGAACCGCGTCGGACACGGCGAGCCCGACATCGTAGACCTTCGGGACCACGACGAGGACGGGCGGGTGCTCGTGCCGGCGCTCGGCCACCGCGCGGGTGCTCTTCGCGGGGAAGATGTGGCACCGCCACGACGTTCTGGTAGGAGTGGTGCATACCCGAGGCGCCGGACACCGAACCACCCTCGAGACGTACCGAACTCTCAGCTCCCGGAGGACCGAGACCATGTCCGAGACGACCCACGCCGAGCACGACACCTCGACGTCGCCGTCCGACGTCCACGCCGGAGCCCTGGCGTGGCTCCAGGCGGAGTTCCCGGACTGGACAATCGAGGTGGACGAGACCGCCAACTGGGAGGGCGAGCTGCGCCCCCTCTGGATCGCGCGCCAGGACGGGCACCACCCCCAGGCGGAACTGAGCGCCGCCAAGCTCCACTCCCGGTTGAGCGACTACCTGGAGCGCGAAGCGCAGCGGCGCGCCATGATGAACTGATACGGCGGCGCGCCGTGATGAACTGATCCCGGGATGAACTGATCCCGGCTCGAGCGCTCGCGACCAGCGAGCGGGAACACCCACCCTCCGACCGACGCCGGTCCTCGTCCTCGTCCGGACGGACCGGCGTCGTGACGTACCGTAGGCCGGATGAACCTGTTCGATCTCGCCCTGATCCTGCTGCTCGTGCTCGCCGTCGCCGGCGGCCTGCGAGTCGGGCTGCTCACCCGTGCGTTCACGTGGCTCGGGCTCGCGATCGGGATCCTCGCCGCGACCCGGACGGTTCCGTTCGCGCTCGGGCTGTTCGACGAGGCGACCGCCGGTGTGCGGTTCGTGGTGGCCGTCGCCACGTTGGCCGTCACGTTGTCGGTCTTCGCGAGCGTGCTCGGGTCGTTCGGCGCCCGGTTACGTCGCGGGCTCGGCGGGTCGACGCTGTCGCGGCTCGACCGCGTCGCGGGCGCGCTCGCCGGCGTCGCCGTCGTGGCGGGGCTGACGTGGTTCCTGCTCCCGACGGCCGCCGACGTCCCGGGCCAGGTGGCGCGCGAGGTGAGGACCTCGACCGCGGCGACGCTGGCCCGGACGGTCGCGCCACCGCCACCCGACGCCGCCAGGGCCCTGCGGGGGCTGGTCGCCTCGACCCGCTTCCCCGAGGTGCTCACCGACCTCTCCCCCACCCCGGCGACGGACCCACCGCCGACGGCCCTCGAGGTCCCGGACGACGTCGTCGAACGGGCGACGGCCGCCACGGTGCGTGTCAGCTCCAGCGGATGCGCCCGTCGCTACGAGGGCTCGGGCGTGACCGTCGAGCCGGACACGGTGCTGACCAACGCGCACGTGGTCGCCGGCGCCGATGAGGTGACGCTGCGCCGGCCCGACGGCGAGCAGCTCCCCGCCGACGTGGTCGTCTTCGATCCCGACCGTGACCTCGCCGTGCTGCGGGCCGAGGGGCTCGGACAGGACCCTCTGCCGCTCGGCGAGAGCGAGACACGCAGCCGCGGCTTCGCCGTCGGCTACCCCGGCGGCACGAACGCGCCACGGGTCGCGCCGTTGCGCGTCGAGGAGCGGCGCTCGGCCCTCGGGCGTGACATCTACGGGGTCGACGAGACCCAGCGCGAGGTGCTGTTCCTCTCGGCCGACCTCGAGCAGGGCGACTCCGGGTCACCGGTGGTCGACGCGGAGGGCGCCGTCGTCGGCCTCGTGTTCGCGGTGGGCCCCGACCGACCCTCGACCGCGTTCGCGCTCGACCGCGAGGAGCTCGACGCGGTCCTCGGCGCCGAACGCGTCACGGGAGCGTCTGGTCGCTGCCTCTGACACGGGGACGCGCCACCGGCTCGGTGTTCACCCGACCGTGCGCCGGACGAAGCCGCGCAGGCCGAGTGCGGTCAGCAGAGCCAGCGAGACCACGAGCGCCCCGAGGATCGCGGCCACGTGCATGGTCTCGATCGAGGGGGTGAGGGCCGCGCGCAGCCCCTCGCTGACGTAGACCAGCGGGTTGGCGAGGACGGCGTACTGCAGCCAGGGCAGCGGGTCCAGCGCGGACCACGGGTAGTAGACGGCACCCAGGAACGTCAGCGGCAGGACCACGACGGAGAACATCAACCCGATCTGCCGAGGGCTGACGTAGGTGCCCAGCGCGAGACCGAGGGCTCCGGACAGCAACGCCGAGAGCACGGTCACGGTGACGAGCAGGGTCCAGCTGGTGACGTCGAGGGCCACCGGGGTGGCCGGGACCAGCAGCACCATCGGCAGCACCACGATGCCGGCGAGGACGCTCTGCAAACCGCCGAACAGGACCTTCTCCACGGCGATGACGGCGACCGGCACCGGGGCCATGATGCGGTCCTCGATCTCCCCGGTCCCCCCGAACTCGTTCGACAGCGGCAGCGCGACGGCGATGATGCCCTGGAAGATCACCGCGACCGCCACCAGGCCGGGTACGAGGATCGTGGCGAAGTCCGCCGCGCCCGCGGCGCCACCGATGTCCTGCCCGATGCGGGGGAACACGTAGGCGAAGACGAACACGAACAGCAGCGGTTGGGCGATCGTGCGGGTCAGGAACGAGGCCGCTTCCCGACGCAACACCCGGGCGTCGCGCAGCATCAACCCGAGGATCGCGTCGGCCCACGCGCGCAACCACGACGGCTCGGGCCGTCCGCCGGCGGCTTCCGCCGGCGCCGAGCGCGGCGGGGAGGGGGTCAGTGTGGTGTCACTCACGCAGGTCCCTCCCGGTCAGGTTGATGAACACGGCCTCGAGCGTGGAGCCCTGCAGGCTCGCGTCGCGGACCCCCGCGTCACCCGCCGCCGCCACCACCCGGACGAGCAGTCCGTCGTGGTCACCCCCCATGACGCGCACCCGATCGTCGTGGACGTCGACGGAGGTGACGTCCTCGAGGCGACCCAACCGTTGGAGCAGTTCGTCGGTCGCCGGCTCGTCGAGCGTGAGCTCCACGGTCGCGCCGGCACCGTGCACCTCCTTGAGGGTCTCCGGAGCGTCGCACACCAGCACCCGGCCGTGATCGATGACCGCGACCCGGTCACAGAGCTCGTCGGCCTCCTCCATGTAGTGGGTCGTGAGCACGACCGTGAGCCCGTCCAGCCGAAGCTCACGCACGAGGTCCCAGAGGGCGATGCGGCTCTGCGGATCGAGCCCCGCGGTCGGCTCGTCGAGGAAGAGCACCTCCGGTCGGTGGGCGATGGCCCGCGCGACCTGGAGCCGTTGGGCCATCCCGCCCGAGATCTGGTCGGGGAACGCGCCGGCACGATCGGCCAGACGGAACCGTTCCAGCAGCTCGGCGGCGCGGGCTCGCGAGTCCCGCGCCGACCAGCCGAAGTACCTACCATGGAACCTGAGGTTCTCCTCGAGGGTCAGCGAGCGGTCGAGGGTGTTGGTCTGCGTCACGACGCCGATGCGGCGCTTGACCCGGGCGGCGTCCGCGACGACGTCCAGGCCGGTCACGCAGGCCGTGCCCCCCGTCGGCCGGATCCGGGTGGTGCACATGCCGACCGTGGTGGACTTGCCGGCGCCGTTGGGGCCGAGCAACCCGAACATCTCGCCGGACTCGACGCGCAGGTCCACCCCATCGACGGCTCGGACCTCGGGCTGCCCCGGGTAGTGCTTGCGCAACCCGGTGAGCTCGAGCGCCGGGGCGGCGAGCGACGACGCGACCGCGCGGACCGCTGGTGCGCTGCTCACGTCGACCTTTCGTTCCGGTGCCGACGGGTCGGGTCGGCTGGGTTGGGCGACGGTGTCGCGCGCGTCGCGGGCGGAGGGCGTTGCCGAGATGGCCGCCCGCGGGGGTTCGCGCCCGTCGCGACACCGGACCGGTCACGGACCTGCACCGGACGCCGGGTCACCCCGCCCGGTCGACCAGCACCGCGAACATGGTCGCGTGCGTCGCGACCGCACCGATGACCAGCAGGTGGAAGAGCTCGTGGTAGCCGAACCAGCGCGGGGACGGATCGGGCCGCCGCAGGCCCACGATCCCGGCACCGACCGTGTACTGCAAGCCACCGAGCAGCAGGAGCGCGACGATCTCGAAGCCGGCGCTCGCCCACAGCCACGGCAGCAACACCACCGGGGTCCAGCCCAGGGTGAGGTAGATCGCGTTGTTGAGGCCGCGTGGTGGGGCGAACGGCAACCACTCCATCAGGATCCCGAGCATGGGGCCGATCGTCGAGACCAGCAGCAGCACCCGCGCGGGCCACCCCTCGAAGGCGAGCAGCGCGAGCGCGATGCCGCTGCCACCGATGGCCAGGTGGATGCCGCTGTGGTCGAGCCGGAAGAGGCGCTCGTAGGTCGTGGCGTCCCAGGTCCGCAGATGCAGCAGGGCACTGAACGAGAACATCGCGGCCATGCCGAGGCTGAACGCGGCGATCGCCAGCGAGGCGCGCCCACCGGGCGCCAGCGCGATCCAGACGACGGCGCCCGGGATCGCGATCAGGGCAGCGAGCAGGTGGGAGCGACCTCGCAGGCGGGGGCGAGGCAGGGTGAGGGCGCGGTCGGTGTTCACCGACCGTCGCAGGATCGGTCGCTCGGTCACGACACGCAACGGTACCTGGCCGGGCCACCGGCCCGCCCCTCCACTCGTGGTCGAACGTCGGCACCCGGTCCCCGCCTGCCGGGCGCCGGGCGCGCGAGGGGTTCCCGTGCACGCCGGCCGGGCGGACCGACTCGAACACGTGCCCGCGGGTGCTCGAACACGTGCCCGCGGCCGATGGCTGCGGCCGCCGCCCCGCTATCGTCGCGGGCATGAGCCGACCCATCGCCACCACCGACCGCGTCGACCGGGACGAGCTGCTGCGCTTCGTCGCGCCCCGACACCATCACGTGCTCGTGACCCGGCGACGCGACGGCGCCCCGCAGCTCTCGCCCGTCACCGGCGGGCTCGACGACGGTGCCGTCGTGATCGCCACCTACCCACAGCGGGCCAAGGTCCACAACCTGCGTCGCGATCCGACCGCCACGGTGCTGGTGCTCTCCGACGAGTGGAACGGCCCCTGGGTCCAGCTCGACGGTCACGCCGAGGTGATCGACCTGCCCGATGCGGTGGAACCGCTGGTCGGCTACTTCCGTGCCGTGGCCGGCGAGCACGACGACTGGGACGAGTACCGCCAGGCGATGCGCGACCAGGGCAAGTGCCTGATCCGCGTCCGGATCGACGGCTGGGGCCCGATCGCCACCGGCGGGTTCCCCCCACACCTCGCGCAGGGCTGACCCGATCGCCAGCCCCGGTCGGTCCGGTCCGGTCACCGAGGGGCTGTAGCCTGCGCCGGTTCCGCTCGTCTCCGACCCTCGGCTTCCTGCTCATGGCGCTCCGTTCCGATCTGCGCAACGTCGCCATCGTCGCGCACGTCGACCACGGCAAGACCACCCTCGTCGACGCCATGTTGTGGCAGTCCGGCGTCTTCCGGGCCAACCAGGACGTGGACGAGCGCGTCATGGACTCCACCGACCAGGAACGCGAACGCGGCATCACGATCCTCGCCAAGAACACCGCGGTGCTGCTGCCGGGCGACGACGGGTCGGAGACCACCCTCAACGTCGTCGACACGCCGGGGCACGCCGACTTCGGCGGCGAGGTGGAACGCGCCCTCGCGATGGTCGACGGGGCGCTGCTGCTCGTGGACGCGTCCGAGGGGCCGCTGCCGCAGACCCGTTTCGTGCTCCGCAAGGCCCTCGAGCGCGGGCTTCCGGTGCTGGTGGTGGTCAACAAGATCGACCGCCCGGACGCGCGCATCGCCGCGGTGGTCGACGAGGCGTTCGACCTGCTCATCGATCTCGGCGCCGGTGACGACCAGATCGATCTGCCGGTGCTCTACACCAACGCCCGCGAGGGCACGGCCACGCTCGACCCCGAGGTCCCGGGGACCGATCTCACCCCGCTCTTCCGGACGATCCTCGACCACGTCCCCGCCCCGAGACACGATCCGCAGCATCCGTTCCAGGCCCTCGTCACCAACCTCGACGCCTCCCCCTACCTCGGCCGGCTCGCGATGTGCCGGGTGCAGCACGGAACGGTGCGCCGCGGCCAGACCGTCGCCTGGTGCCGTGCCGACGGATCGACCGAGCGTGTCAAGCTCGCCGAGATGTTCACGACACGGGCGCTCGAGCGCGTCCCCGCCGAGCAGGCCGGCCCCGGTGACCTGATCGCGGTGGCCGGCATCGACGAGGTCACGATCGGTGAGACCCTCGCCGACATCGACGACCCGCGCCCCCTACCGCTGCTGACGGTCGACGAGCCCTCGCTCGGGATGACCCTGGGGGTCAACACCTCCCCGCTGGCGGGCCGTGACGGCAGACGGCTCACCGCCCGCCTGATCGAGTCCCGGCTGCGCCAGGAGCTCGTCGGCAACGTCTCGCTGCGGGTGCTCCCGACCGAACGACCCGACACCTGGGAGGTGCAGGGGCGCGGCGAGCTCCAGCTCGCCGTCCTGGTGGAGAGCATGCGTCGCGAGGGCTTCGAGCTCACGGTCGGCAAGCCGCAGGTCGTCACCCGCGAGGTCGACGGCAGCGTGCACGAACCCTTCGAGCATCTCTCGATCGACGTCCCCGAGGAGTACGTCGGCGTCGTCACCCAGCTGCTCGGCCTGCGCAAGGGCCGGCTCCAGCAGATGGTCGCCTCGACCAGCGGCGCCGCCGCCGGTGGCGGCTGGACGCGGCTCGACTACCGCGTCCCGGCCCGGGCGCTGATCGGGTTCCGCACCGAGTTCCTGACCGAGACCCGTGGCACGGGGATCATGCATCACGTCTTCGACGGCTACGAGCCGTGGCAGGGCGAGCTGCGGACGCGGCCGAACGGCTCCCTGGTCGCCGACCGTGCGGGCCAGGCCACCCAGTTCGCGCTCCTCAACCTCCAGGAACGCGGCGCGCTGTTCATCACCCCGGGCACCGAGGTCTACGAGGGCATGATCGTGGGCGAGAACGCCCGCTCCGAGGACATGGACGTCAACCCCGCCAAGGAGAAGAAGCTGTCGAACGTGCGCTCGGCCACCGGCGACGAGCTCGTGCGGCTGGCACCGCCACGACAGCTCTCCCTGGATCAGGCGCTGGAGTTCATCCGCGAGGACGAGGCCGTCGAGGTCACGCCGTCGGCGATCCGCCTGCGCAAGGCCGAGCTGGCCGCGACCCTCCGCGGTCGTACGGCCAAGCGCGCCAAGCAGGGTGGCGCGCCCGTCTGAACCCCGCGGCGGCCCCAGCGCCTCGACCGCCCGAACACCGGGTCGGACCGAGCGCCGCGACCGTCCGAACACCCATCGGCCGCCGCAGCCTCACGGTCCCCCGGTCACCCCCAACGACCGCGTGGGGCCCTCCGACGCGGCCTCACCCCGCCAACCGGCGACGGGACGTGGGCCCACCGTCGAGCGCTCGATCAGTGGGGCGTGCACGCCGGGGAAGGGCGGGTGGCCGGGCCTGCCGAGCACGTTGCCCTGAGCGGCACGGGCACCGAGCTGCTGCCACGTGGTCAGGTCGGCGACGGTCTCGATGCCCTCGACCACGATGCCGCTGCCGATGCGGTCGGCGAACTGGATCAGGGCGTCCGCCAGCGGCCGGCGGACCGGGTCGTGGCGCAGATCCTGGGTCAGGCTCGGGTGGAGCTTGATCAGGTCCGGCTCCAGCCGCACGATGTGTCTCAGGCTGGCGAACCCGGCCCCCGCGTCGTCCACGGCGACCCGCAGCCCACGGCGCCGCAGCCGGGCCAGTGACTCGGCGATCTGCCGGTAGTCGTCGATGATGGCGTGCTCGGTGACCTCGACCACGAGCTCACGACCGGCGTGCTGCTCCAGCAGCCCCGCCAGCCGGGGGTCGAGGAGCAGCTGCGGTGACGCGTTGAAGGTCACGGCCACGCCCTCGTCGACCGCATCGAGGCGCAGCGCCGCAGCCAGCGTGGCCAGCTCGAGCTCGACACCGAGCCCCGCCCGATGGGCCTCGGCGAACCACACGTCGGGGCCCCGCCGCGGGCCACGCTCGAACCGGGTGAGCGCCTCGACCGCGAGCAGGCGCCCCCCGTCCAGCGCGTAGATCGGCTGGAACATCGACACGAAGTCGCGGTCGTCGATCACCTCGCCGACCCGCTGCCGCCACAGGGGGTCGGGGCCCGGCT
>SKTG01000183.1 GCA_007118045.1 Nitriliruptoraceae bacterium | reverse complement strand
GGTCCGGTGCGACGCCGGCGTCGGTCAAGACCGTGAGCGCTTCCCAGGGGGCGCTTCCGAGCTCGAGGTGGCACACGATGGGCGCACCCGTACGTCGGTGGGCGTCGGCCGCCGCGAGCAGCACCTGCCGTTCGAAGCGGTCGATCGACCAGTAGCCGATGCCGGTCTTGATCACGCCGGCCAGCACGTCCGTGCGGGGCCCACCGATGCGGTCCTCGAGGCAACCAACCGTGACCTCGTCCACGAACGTCTGCGCGAGCTGCTCGACATCGAGCTGTCGCACCCAGTGGTCTGCGGCGTAGTGGGCCGTCCGGTGGACGCCGGTCGCCTGCACGACGTGCATCCCGGTCCGCTCGGAGATGGCTCGGACGCCGAGGGGATCACGACCGCAGCCGATCGGCGTGAGTTCGGCGAGCGCGTCGATCCCGGCCTCGAACAGGGCGGCGGTCTCCGTGCCGGAACGAACGACGTCGTCGAGCTCGTCCCCCGCGAGTAGCGGCGAGGCCATGAGCAAGTGCTCGTGGTAGTCGGTCCTGCCGAGCGTTCCCGGCTCGAGGTCCCCGCGAACCGTGCGCACGACCTCGGCCAGCACGGTCACGTCCGCTCCCCCGCCGCCAGGTCGCTCAGCCGGGTGATGTCGTCGGCAGCGAGCTCGAGGTCGTAGACCTCGGCTATCACCTCGCTCCACCCGTGCACGAAGTAGGTCCAACCGTCCTCGACGGTGAGCTTCGACACCTCAGCCTGCCGTTGGGCGTGGCGCAGGAAAGCGAGTTCCCCGCGGTAGTTCAGCTCCCAGACCAGCGCACGTGGCGGGAAGGAGGCCGCGGCACCGATGGGCGAGCCGGGCTGGTCCTTACCCAAGCCGGTGGCGTTGACGACCAGCGAACCCGGTGGTCGCTTGCTCAGGAGCCGATCGTTCGTGTGCGCATCGTCGGCCACCACGAACTCGATCGGAGCTCCGCCCGGGTGATCCAGAATCGTACGGCAGTCCTCTAACCGCTCGCGGTCGCGATCGACCAGAGTGATCAGAGCCGGCCGGTCGTCGTCCTCGAGCTGCCCCAACCGCAGCGCGATCGCGAGCCCCGAGCCCCCGGCACCGAAGCAGAGCACCTCCGCCTCACCGGCGAAGTGACCGGCCGGCACGAACGCTTCCAATGCACGGCCGGCGGTTATCGGATCCTTGGCGTAGCCGAGGAGCTGGCCATCTCGCTTCGAGATGCAAGAGACCTCCCCGATGCGCTCCGCGAACGGATCCAGTCCATCGAAGAGGTCACGAGCAGCGGCCAGCACCTTCACCTTGTGTGAAGTGACCAACGCGCCGCGTAACTCCTGCTCGTCGCGGATCCTGGCGACGGTACGTCGATAGGTGGTTGGCTGGGTATCCAGCGGCAGGTCGAAGGGCACCAGCTTGGCGTCCTCGAGACCGAGATATCGGGCCCAGACGGGGAACACCTTGTTGATCGAGGAAGCGCTCGCGGTCACCCCCACGAAGCCGAGGGATCCCCTGGCTCGGCCCATCGTCGTCTCCCCGGGTCGCCGCCGGTTGACCTTGACGCTAACCGCTCGGCCACTTATTGTCATCCTGTCCGCCTCTCCGTACTGGTCTCCTCGAACGTCGCTCGCGCAGCGTCCGCGCCGACCACCCGGGGTTGCGTCAGCAACGCCGCGCGGCGAGACCCGCGGCACCACACGACCCGTACAGCCCGGGGAGGTCCAGTGACGGTTCGACCGCCGGCCGGAGCCACCGAGACCTCCCAAGGCATCGACCGGTCGTCCCCGGTGCCTCTCTACCACCAGCTCGAGCAACTGCTCCGCGACGACATCGCGGGCGGGCGGTACGCGGTGGGATCGCCGCTGCCTTCCGAGAGCGCCATCTGCGAGCGGTACGGGGTGTCACGCAGCGTGGTCCGCCAGACCCTCACCAACCTTGCGGCGGTGGGCCTGGTCCGCACAGAGCGCGGACGGGGCAGCTTCGTGGCCGAGCAGAAGCTGCAGGAGCGCTTCGTCCAGCGGGCCGCGGGGCTGTTCGACGACCTGCACCGCATGGGTTACTCCATCCGCACCGCCGTACTCGCACAGGAGCGCGCGGAGCTCCCGCTACCCGTGCAGGACTTCCTCGGCGAACAGCAAGGCCTGAGGATCGATCGGGTCCGCTCGGTCGACGGCCGCGTCCTCGCCTTCATCCGCAGCTACCTCAGCGCCGAGCGCTTCTCCGGTCTGCTCGATGAGGGACTCGAGGACCGCTCCCTGTACGGGTTGATCGAGCAACGTTGGTCGCTTCGGCCCACCAAGGGCAGCAGGGTCGTGGAGTCCGTCGGCGCCCCCGAGGACATCGCCCCTCACCTCGGGGTCGAGGTCGGGGAACCGTTGCTGTTCCTACGAGGCACCAGCCGAGACCAACACGCGCGCCCCCTCGAGTGGTTCGAAGCCTGGCACCGTGGCGACCGCACCTCGTTCGAGATCGAGATCCTGCCGAGCGACGGTCGACCGACCAGTCACGTGCTGGTCGACCACGGCTCAGGCGCTGAGAACCAGGGCGAGGTGGGGCCCTCGAGTGCGAAGCAGAGGACAGGCCCGGCCGCGGCACGCCCGATCACCGCCGCGGACCCGGCCGAGGGCCTCCAGGGACGGATCGCCGCGACCCGCGTCATCGCCGTGCTCCGAGCGCATCGCATCGAGGCACCGGCAGAGCTGGCCTCGGTGCTCGTAGGACACGGCTTCTCGCTTCTCGCCGTCGCGGCGACCGGCAGCCAGGCCCTGGAGACGCTCGCGGCACTCGCCACGACCGAAGCGGTCGTCGGAGCGCGCGGGGTCCGCGACGCGGCATCGGTGGAGGCCGCGATCGAGGCGGGTGCCCGCTTCCTCATGGCGCCGATGGACGCCCGCGACGAGGTGCTCCCCGCCGCGGGCGCGACGCCCGTCATGCTTGCGGGTCTGTCCCCCGCGGAGGTCTCGACGGCCTGGCTGGCGACCCGGACCCCGGTCGAGGTCTTCCCGTTCTCGATGGGTGGAGCCTCGTACCTCCGGACGCTACGCGACGCGCTCCCCGGCGTGCCAGTGGTCCCCGCCGGGGGGGTTGGCGAGGCCGAGGTACCCGACCTGCTCGCTGCGGGCTCGCTCGGTGTCACGATCGGCTCGGCGCTGTGCCCGCCCGACGCTCTCGCTCGCGGCGACCTCGCGCTCGTCGCGGAGCGGGCACGTTCGCTCCGTCGCACCGTGGATGCTGCCGGTCACCCGTGACGTTCGCTGAGCGTGACCGGGTGACGGACGGGCACGTCCTCTACGAGCACGCGGAGCACCTCATCGACGGTCGCAGCGCCCATCCGGTCGACGGCTTCGGTGGTCTGCCCGGCCACGTGTGGGGTGAGGATGGTACGCGGGGTCCAGTGCAGGGGGCTACGCGGCCCGCTCACCACGTCCAGTCCGACCCCGAGGAGCCGGCCGCTGCGGAGTTCCGCGGCGAGCGCGTGCTCGTCGATCAGGCTGGCCCGGGCGGTGTTGATGACCACGGCGTCGTCGCGCAGCGCGGCGAGGAGGGCGGCATCGAGGACGGGCTGCTCGGAGCCGGGCCGATGCAGCGAGACCACATCGCATCCTGCCACGAGCTCGGCGAGGTCCGTCGCCTGGACCCCGGCGGCAGCGGCAGCGGATGCGGGCACGGCAGGGTCTACGACGCGGACGTCGACGCACAGGGCCCGCAGGCGTCTGGCCACGGCGCGACCGATGGCCCCGAAACCGACCAGGCCCGCCGTCAGGGCCGCCAGTTCCCGACCTACCAGGCGTGGCGTCTCACCGGCACGTACCGCACGGTCGCCTTCCGTCACCCGACGTAGGACCGCGAGCAGCAACCCGAGCGTGTGGTCGGCGACGGCTTCCGCGTTCGCTCCCGGCGTGTTGGTCACGAGCACGCCGCGCCGGTCCGTCGCCGCGAGATCCACCGCATCGGTCCCGGTGCCGTACCGCGCGACCAGCCGGAGGTGGGGCGCCCGCGCCAGATGGGCCTCCTCGATGGGCGCCGCGCCGGCGATCCACGCCCGTGCTCGGGCGAGCACGGGCGCGAGGGCCTGCACGTCGTGGTCCGATGGCCCGTGGACGACCTGCAGTCCGGCGGTGGTGAGCCGCGTCGCGGGGTCGGTTCGTCCGGAGCCGAACGAGCGTGAGGTGACCAGCACGAGGGGATCGTCAGCGCTCACGGCCCACCTGCTCGGGAGCTGTCCTCTCACCGTCCGCCCGTGGGGCTCACCGCGCCGGTCAGGTGTCGGCGCCGACGCGGGGATGGCGCGGGTTCTGGGAGACTTCCGGTCCGTTCTCGCCTCGACGGACGACGACCGGGAAGCCGTCACGCAGGATCGTGTCGTAGTCCTGACCCGCGTCACCGATGTAGGCCGCGAGGAAGGTGAGGGGCTCGGCACCGACGTTGACGGTGCGATGAGCCCAGCCACCGGGGATGTAATGGAGCGATCCTCGACTCATCGGCTCGGTGTGATGCCGGCCGTCCTCGGTCGCCTCGACGAGCAGTCCTTCGCCGGCGAGTCCGAGGTAGATCTCCGATCGCTCGCGCACCACGTGGAAGTGGCCTTTGGTCATGTGGTACTCGCCATCGACGGTGCCCGGCTCGATCGTGGTCGTGGAGCACTGGATCTCGGACTGTTCCTTGGGCACAGGGATCGGCCGGACCTGGTAGATCAACGCCTCGGGGTCGATGGGGTCGGTCTGGAAGAACCCGACGAGGTCCCGCCCATAGCGCGGTTCCGGGTCCGCTCGTTGCGGGTCGAGGGTGCCACGCTGGAGGTCGAGCAAGGTGACGAAGGGGTCCAGACGCGGCTCCACGATAGGTCCTCCTCCGGTGACGTAACCTGTACGGACATCATGCTATCAGGTTCGAATCGGTCGCCGGGGTGGGGCTGGCGCCGAGCTCAGGGGCGGTCGGGGTCCGTGGCGCGCAGAGGTGGGCGTCGACCTTGCCGTAGCACGCGCGATGGGCTCAGAGCTCGGCGAAGAGACCTTCCAACCGCTGGTAGGCGTCCAGGAACTGCTCATGGCGTCGGCAGTACCGCTCGTGTGCATCCGGGTCAGGTTCGAAGCTGCGCTCGACGTGCGAGAAGTCCCGGGCCGCCTCGAACCCGGGCAGGCCGCCGACTCCGACCGCGCCGATGACGGCAGCGCCGAGGCTCGTGGCCTCCTCGACCAGGGAACGCTGCCGGACCTCCACGCCCCAGACATCGGCGCAGATGCGCAGCCAGGCCTCGCTGCGGGCGCCGCCTCCGATCGCGTCGACGGACTCCACCGACCAGCCTTGCTCCTCGAAGGCCTGGATGCAGGTGCGCAGGTTCATGGCCACGCCCTCCATGACCGCCCGTACCAGCGTCGCCGGCCCGTGGTGCTTGCCCAGCCCAATGAACGCGCCGCGGGCGCGGGGGTTCCAGTACGGGGACCGCTCACCGAGCAGGTGCGGGAGGAAGAGCAGACCCTGCGCAGCAGCCTCGCTGGCGTCGACGTCGGCCAGCAGACGGTCCCATCGACCGCTGCCACCGCCGGGCTCGAGGACGTCCGCGATCCACTCGAGGGAGGCCCCACCCGCCTGCATCGTGGCCGTGGGCACGAACCGCCCGGGCACCACGTGGTTGAAGGTCATCGAGCGCATGCCGGGGTCGAGCAGCGGGGCGTCGTCGGCGAGTGAGACCCACGAGGACGACCCCAAGTAGCAGTAGACGCCGTCCTCGGGCCCGATGCGCGCGGCGCCGGTGGCGCCACACGGCCCATCCCCGCCGCCGAGCACGACCGGCGTCCCGGCGCGCAGACCCGTGTGGCGGGCCGCCGCCTCGGTCACGCCGCCGAGCACGGTCGTGGAGGGCACGACCTCGGGGAGGGCGGTCGCTTCGAGCTCTGCCGCAGCCAGCAGCTCCTCGGACCAACGGCCGGCTCGCTGATCGAAAGCGTTCGTGCTCGAGGCATCGGAGGGATCCGTCGCCAGCTCACCCGAGAGCCGGTAGGCGACGAAATCCTTGGCCTGACACATCGTGCTCGTGCGCCCCCAGGCCTCGGGCTCCTCGTCGCGGACCCACATGGCCTTGGTCAGCGAATAGGTCGGGTTGAGGCGGTGGCCTGTGATCTCGTACCCCCGACGCATGCCGACGCGCTCGACCAGTCTGTCGCACTGGGCGACCGAACGGGTGTCCGCCCAGATGATGGCGGGCCGGACCGGTGCCCCGACTGCGTCGAGCAGGACGGCGCCCATCATCTGCCCGGAGAAGGAGACCGCTTCGATCTGGCCCGCGGCCACCTCGGTCTCCGCGAGCAAGTGCCGGGTCGCCGATCCGACGGCCTCCCACCATGCCTCCGGGTCCTGCTCAGCCCGGCCTCCCGACCCGAAGTCGGTCGGGTACTCCGCCGTGACGGCCCCCACGCGTCGGCCGTCGGCGTCGTAGAGGGAGGCCTTGTTGCCGGTGGTGCCGAGATCGTGAGCCAGGAACACGCGTTCCTCCTCGCTCTGGGGGCCGAAGGTGGCACGAACCCTTGACGGGGCGGGGCCACGCCACCTACCGTACTTGTACGCATACCATGACAGGACGCTATCAGGTCGGGCAGCAGCAGGTCGGGGCGTCGGCACACCGGTCCCCGCGACTTGGCGGGAGGGAGCGACGTGGCGGATGTGATCGGTCGACCACCGCGTTTCGTGGATCGCGTCGCGGTCCTGACGGGCGCGAGCTCGGGCATCGGCCGCGAGGCGGCCCGGATCATCCATGCCGAGGGCGGCTCGGTCCTCCTCGCCGATCTGGAGGAACCCGAGTGGCTCCCCGACGACGGCCGCGCGGCCTTCGTCGCTACCGATGTGCGCGACCCGGCGCAGGTCGAGCGCATGATCGCGGAAGCGGTCGGACGCTTCGGACGACTCGATGTGCTCTTCAACAACGCCGGCACGCCGGGACGACTCCCGCGGCCGGAGACCGCCGAGCTCCCGATCGAGGACTGGGACGACACCCTCGACATCAACCTCAAGGGCACCTTCCTGTGCTCGAAGGCGGCGATCCCCCACCTGAGGGAGAGTGGAGGCGGAGCGATCGTCAACAACGCTTCGATGCTGGGCATCGTCGGCCTGCCCGACTCGGCCGCGTACTGCGCGTCCAAGGGCGGGGTGGTCCTGCTGACCAAGGGCATGGCCCTCGAGCTGATCGCTGACGACATCCGTGTCAACTGCGTCTGCGCGAGCTTCATCGACACCAAGATGTTCAACGACTGGCTGGACCTGCAGGACGACCCGGATGCTGCGCGTGCGGGAGCGATCGAGCAGCTGCCCATCGCCCGGCTCGGCACCGCCGAGGAGGTGGCCGAGGCTGCCGTGTTCCTCGCGTCGGACGAGGCGTCCTACATCGTCGGTCACGCGCTCTATGTCGACGGCGGCTACCTGGCCAAGTGACGCGTCGTCGCCTTTGAGGCTTCAGCAGACCAGGCAACCACCTGGCACCGTCCGCGAGAGGGAGTAAGGACATGAGGCGAGCGACAGTGGGAGTGCGTAGGAGAGGGACACGGTGCCTGGCGACGCTGCTCGCAGGCGCGCTCATCCTGGCGGCGTGCAACGGAGAGGAGGTCACCGAGGACGAGACCGAGGACGAGGCGGAACCGCCGGAGCCGGCGACGGACGAAGCGGCCGACCTCGAGGGAGAGACGGTCCGGGTCGCGGTCGAGCTCGGGGATTCCCTGGCTGAACCCATCAAGCCACACGTCGAACGATGGGAGGAGGACACCGGTGCCTCGGTCGAGTTCATCGAGATCCCCTTCGCGGAGATCTTCGGCACGCTGATGACCTCGTTCCAGGCTGGCAGCGACGACTACGACGTGGTGATCGTGCTACCGACCTGGCTGGGCGACATGGCCGGGGGCGGTTTCCTGGAACCCCTCGACGACCGCATCGAAGGTGATGACGTCATCGACTGGGACGACGTCCTACCGGTGTGTCAGGACATCGTGAGCTGGGAGGCTGAGACCTTCATCATGCCGATGGACTGCGATCTGTTCATGGCCTACTACAACGCAGAGGCCCTCTCCGACGGTGAACACCAGGACGCGTTCGAGAGCGAGTACGGCTACGCACTGGAACCGCCTCAGACCTGGGAGCAGTACCGCGACATCGCGGAGTACTTCCAGCAGGACGAGGAGATCTTCGGCGCGATGGAGTCGATGTCGCGTGACACGCAGACGTTCTGGACCGGCCTGTCGCGCATGATCGGCTACGTCTCGCAGGGAGAAGGCTGGGAGCTCTTCTTCGACCCGGACGACATGACACCGCTCATCGACAGCCCCGGTCACGTCCAGGCGCTCGAGGACTGGCTGGAGATCACCGAGCTCGGCCCACCTGACATCCTGGAGTTCGACGTCGGCGACATCCGGCAGCAGTTCCCG
>SKTG01000161.1 GCA_007118045.1 Nitriliruptoraceae bacterium | reverse complement strand
GCGGAGCACGGCCGTCACCGCCGGGAGGGGCACGTTCTCGCCTCCCGACACCACGACCTCGTCGGCGCGGCCGAGGACCTCGAGACGTCCGTCGCGCCACCTGCCGAGGTCCTCGGTGACGAACCACCCGTCCCGGGTGATGGCCGCGTCCGTGGCCCGTGCGTCGCCCCGGTAGCCGAGGAAGCGCATCGCGCCACGCAGCCGGATACGCCCGTCGGCGCCCACCGCGACCTCGACGCCGTCGAGCGGCCTCCCGTCGTAGACGCACCCCCCGCCGGTCTCGCTCATGCCGTACGAGACCACCACCTCGACACCTGCGGCGCGAGCGGAGGCGAGCAGGGTGGGGGGCGCCGCTGCTCCACCGAGCAGGACGGTGCGGAACCCGGAGAGGTCGACCCCGCTCTCCAGCGCCCTGGCGAGCTGGGTGGGCACGAGCGAGACGTGGTCGGCCGCGGCCTCGGCCAGCGCCTCGCGCGTGAACGCCGTGACGGGCTCCGTGCCGAGCGCCCACGATCGCAGGTTGACGGCCAACCCGGCCACGTGATGCGTTGGCAGCGCCAGCGCCCAGCGCTCACCGTGACGGGCCTCCAGCCGCTCGAGGCTGGCACGGGTCGCGGCCGCGAGCGCGTCGTGGCCGAGCTCGACACCCTTCGGCTCGCCGGTGGAGCCCGAGGTGGCGACCACCAGCGCCACGCGCGGGTCGGTGGGGAGTGGGTCGGGAAGCCGTTCGGTGTGGTCGCGCCCGTGGGCGTCGACCGTGGTGAGCGAGTCCGGCCGCAACCGTCGCAACGTGCGGGCGACGGTCGCATCGGGCGCGTCGTAGGGCAGCAGCAGCGCCGCATCGCCGCCGTCCCACGCGTCACGTACCCACGAGCCACCCCGGTCGGCGGGTACACGGAAGGCGCGGAGCGCGGTCATCGTGCGGCTCGTCGGGGGTCACGGCTCGCCGCTGCCTCGCGTGCCGCCGAGCCCGTGAGGGTGCCGCACGTGGGGGTGCCGCCCGTGGGGGTGCCCATGACCCACCTCGTCGTCCGGTTCGCTGGTGCCGGGCCGGCATCCTCGACCGAGGTATCCGACCGACCGTGGGTCGGCGAGCCGCTGCGCGACGGGCCTTCGACGACCCTTCGCTAGCGTACGCCTCCGCCCCGAGACCCGAGGAGGTCGCTGGTGGTCTCCGAGCTGTTCGACCCGACGCGGTGGCGCGACGTCGAGGGTTTCGGCGGCCTGACGGACGTGACCTACCACCGCGGCGTCGATGCGGATGGCGGTTGGGACCTGCCGGTCGTGCGGATCGCGTTCGACCGGCCGGAGGTCCGCAACGCCTTCCGTCCCCATACCGTCGACGAGCTCTACGCGGCGTTGGATCATGCGCGCCAGAGCCCGGACGTCGGGTGCGTGTTGCTGACCGGCAACGGCCCCTCACCGACCGACGGGGGTTGGGCCTTCTGCTCCGGCGGTGACCAGCGCATCCGGGGCCGCGACGGGTACCGCTACACCGACGATCCCGGGGCGGAGACCGCGGCGCGGATCGACCCGGCGCGCTCCGGGCGCCTCCACATCCTCGAGGTGCAGCGTCTGATCCGCATGATGCCGAAGGCCGTGGTCTGCGTGGTGCCCGGCTGGGCCGCCGGAGGCGGACACTCCCTGCACGTGGTGTGCGACCTGACCTTGGCCAGCAGCGAGCACGCACGCTTCAAGCAGACCGATCTGGACGTGGCATCGTTCGACGGGGGCTTCGGCTCCGCCTACCTGGCCAAGCAGGTCGGCCAGAAGTTCGCCCGCGAGATCTTCCTGCTGGGTGAGGAGTACCGCGCCGAGGACGCCCACCGCATGGGCATGGTCAACGCGGTGGTCGAGCACGCCGAGCTCGAGCGCACGGCGCTCGACTGGGCGGCGCGGATCACCGCCAAGTCACCGATGGCCACGCGCATGCTCAAGTTCGCGCTCAACGCCACGGACGACGGGCTCGTGGGCCAGCAGGTCTTCGCAGGGGAGGCCACGCGCCTGGCCTACACGACCGACGAGGCACAGGAGGGCCGCGACGCCTTCCTGGAGAAGCGACGACCCGACTGGTCCGCTCCGTACCACTACTGATGAACCCCTACGTCGAGGCGGCGCGGCCGCGGACGCTGCCCGCCGCGGTGGCCCCGGTCCTGGTCGGGAGCGCGGCGGCGGCTCGTCCCGTGCTGGAACTCGACCCCCTCCGCGCCGGGCTGGCGCTGGTGGTCGCCCTGGCGCTCCAGGTCGCCGTCAACTACGCCAACGACTGGTTCGACGGCGTCAAGGGGGTCGACACCGAGGCACGCACGGGACCGCGACGGGCGGTGGCGAGCGGGCTGATCAGCCCCGCGGGCATGCGCACGGCGACGTTCGGGGCTCTGGGCGTGGCCGGGGTCGCCGGGGCGACGCTCGCGTGGCTGGTCGGCTGGGAGCTGCTGCTGGTCGGTGCGGTCGCCATGCTGGCGGCGCTGGGTTACTCGGGTGGCGCGAGCCCGTACGCCGGCCGTGGGCTCGGGGAGATCAGCGTCTTCGTGTTCTTCGGGCTGGTGGCCACCGCCGGCTCCGCGTACGTGCAGGACGCTGCGCTGCACGCGCTGCCACTGGTGGCCGCGGTCCCGATGGGGCTGCTCACGGTCGCGTTGCTGGTGGTCAACAACCTGCGTGACATCCCGACCGACGCGGCGGCGGACAAGCGCACGCTCGCGGTCCGGCTCGGCGACGCGCGTACGCGTCGGCTGTTCCAGGCGTTGCTCGGCGCGGCCATCCTGTGGGTGCCCGTCGTCGCGCTCGCGGCCGGGTCGCCGTGGCCGCTGCTCGCGGTACTGGCGGCGCCGTTGGCGGTGCCCGCGATGCGGACGGCCGGCACGGCCCCTGCGGGACGCGAGCTGGTGCCCGTGCTGGAGGCGACCGGTCGGCTCCTGCTGGTGTACGGCCTGTTGCTGGCGGTGGGTCTCGGCCTGGTGTCCGACGCCGGCTCCCTCGACCCCAGGGCCACGGCCCAGGCGCCCCCGTCATGGGCGGGCGCACCGATCGGGTGGTGGACGTGGTGACCGGGATATCCGACCTCCGAGCCTTCGTGCTCCCGATGCGTCAACGCTTCCGGGGCACGACGCGGCGCGCGGGGTTGCTGTTGCGCGGAGCGGCGGGGTGGGGCGAGTTCTCGCCCTTCCCCGAGTACGGCCCGGAGTACGCCGCGCGGTGGCTCGCGGCGGCCCGGGAGGCGGCGCTCGAACCCTTCCCGACGGCGGTCCGTGACCGTGTGCCGGTCAACACCACCGTCCCGGCCACGGACCCGGCCACGGCGCATCGCCTGGTCGTGACCTCGGGCTGCACGACCGCGAAGGTCAAGGTCGCCGAGACCGGACAGGACCTGGCGGACGACGTGGAGCGCGTGGCCGCCGTCCGCGATGCGCTGGGCCCGGCGGGTCGCATCCGTGTCGACGCGAACGCAGCCTGGGACGTGGAGACCGCGGTGCTGGCGGTGGCGCGCCTCGACCGCGCAGCGGGTGGGCTCGAGTACGTGGAGCAGCCCTGCCCCACCCTCGAGGAGCTCCGCGAGGTGCGCGGCCGCGTCGGCGTACCACTGGCCGCCGACGAGTCGGTGCGCACGGCGGAGGACCCCTTGCGCATCGCGGACCTCGACGCGGCGGACGCGATCGTGGTCAAGGTGCAGCCGCTGGGCGGGGTACGGCGGGCTCTCGAGGTCGTGGACGCGGCCGGGCTGCCCGCCGTGGTCTCGTCCGCCGTGGAGAGCTCCGTGGGGCTCGGCGCGGGCCTCGCCCTGGCCGCGGCGCTGCCCGACCTCCCGTTCGCCTGCGGCCTCGGGACCGCCACCCTGCTCGCCGCGGACGTCACCGCGGAGCCGCTCCTCCCACACGAGGGGCACCTCGAGGTCCGCCGTGTGACACCGGACGCGGCGCTGCTGGACCAGTGCGCACCCGATCCGGACGTCACCGCCGAGCTGCTCGAACGCGCGTCGTTGGCCGCCGCCCACCTCGAAGGCTCCTAGCCGTGCAGGCCCAGAACCCCTCCCACGCCCTCGCGTCGACGCTCGTCGACGAGTTCGCCCGTGGCGGCGTCACCGACGCGGTGCTCGCCCCCGGCTCGCGGTCGGCCGCGCTCGCCATGGCGCTCCACGACGATCCGCGGATCCGTCTGCACGTCGAGCTCGACGAGCGGTCGGCCGGATTCCTCGCCATCGGACTGGGCCGGGCGACCGGGCGACCGGCGCCGGTGCTGGTCACCAGCGGTTCCGCCGTCGCCAACCTGCATCCCGCGGTGGTCGAGGCCGACGAGGGTCGGGTCCCGATGGTGGTGCTGACCGCCGATCGGCCACCCGAGCTGCGGGCAACGGGGGCGAGCCAGACGATCGCCCAGGAGGCGATCTTCGGCCGGTCACCGAGGTGGTACGTGTCCCTGGGCGTCGCGGAGGACCGGCCGGACAGCGACGCCCTGTGGCGCAGCACGGCCGCCAGGGCGCTCGCGGAGGCGGGTGGTCTGGCGGGCCCGCCCGGGCCGGTGCACCTGAACCTGCCGTTCCGCGAGCCCAGCGTGCCCTCGGCCGACGACGGTCGCGCGCCGCCGGCCGCTCCCTTCGAGAACCGGCTCGACGGCCGTAGCGGTCGCGCCCCGTGGACGCAGGTGCGGCGGGCACCCCGCGAGCTCCCCGCCGAGGAGATCCAGCGCTTCGCGGGCCGGGTGCTGACCACCCAGCGCGGGGCGGTGGTGGTGGGCAGCACGGACGCAGCGCCCGGGCCGATCCTGGAGTTCGCTCACGCTGCGGGCTGGCCCGTGCTGGCCGAGGCGACCTCCGGGGTCCGCAGCCTGGGCGGGCCGCGGGCCGAGCGCCTCGCCGTCGCGCACGCACCGCTGCTGCTCTCGCACGAGGGGTTCGCCCGCGGCCACACCCCCGATCTGGTCGTGCGCATCGGGCGGACGGGGCTCTCCCCGGAGGTGGGCGCCTGGTTGTCGAGCTCCGTCCCGCAGGTCCTGCTCGACCCGGACGGTGCCTGGGCCGACCCGGAGCGCACGATCGGGGACCTCCTCGTGGCGGACGTGGCGCCGACCTGCGCGGCCCTGGCGGCAGCTCTGGGCCTGCCGGGCGGGTCGTCCTGGCTCGACTCCTGGCGCCGGGCGGACGCCGCTGCCCGCGCGGTCCTCGATCGTCACCTCGATGCCGAGGCGCGGCCCACGGAACCCCGGGTCGCGCGCGACCTCGGGGCGGTGGTGCCCGACCCGGCCACCCTGGTCGTCGCCTCCTCCATGCCGGTGCGCGACCTCGATCGTTTCCTGGCTCCACGGTCGGGTCTACGGGTGGTCGCGAACCGGGGCGCCTCGGGGATCGACGGCTTCGTCTCGACCGCGCTGGGTGTGGCGCTCGCGGCGGCCGAGCCGTCGGTGACGGCACCGGTGCGCGGCCCGACCGTCGCGCTGACCGGTGATCTGGCCCTGCTCCACGATGCCAACGGCTTCCACCTCGCGCCCGACGCGCCCACGGTGGACCTGACGATCGTCGTCGTCGACAACGACGGTGGGGGCATCTTCTCGTTCCTGCCGCAGGCCGGCTTCCCCGGCTCGTTCGAGCGGGTCTTCGGCACGCCGCACGGCCGCGACCTGGCGGGGCTGGCGACCTTCCACCGCCTCGGCTACGCGGCCGTGAGCCGGGCGGACGAGCTGCCGGGCGCCGTCAGCGCGGCGATCGCCGCCGGCGGGCTGCAGCTCGTCCACGTCCGGACCGACCGACCGGCGAACGTGGCGCTGCACCGGGAGCTGACCACGGCCGTCCACCGCGCCCTGGACCCCCTCACGTGAGGGCCGCGTGCCGGTACCGCACTCAGCCCGCGGCGCCGTCCGGGCCGGTACCGAGCGCCGCCTGCATGGCCAGCAGCTTCAGCCGGGTCTCCTCCAGCTCGTCCTCCGGCAGCGAGGCCGCCACCACGCCGACGCCGGCGAACAGGCGTGCCCGGGCGCCGCTGAGCTCCGCGCACCGCAGGGCGATCCCCCACTCCCCGTCCCCGCCGGGCGCCGTCCAGCCGACCGGCGCGGCGTAGCGCCCCCGGTCCATGCCCTCGAGCTCGGCGATCAGCCGCAGGGCGGCGGCACGGGGCGTACCCCCGACGGCAGCGGTCGGGTGCAGGGCGGCGACGAGCTCGAGCGAGCCGGTCGGGGACGCCAGGCGGCCCTCGAAGGTCGTCGCCAGGTGCTGCACGTTGTCCAGCCGCAGCAACCGGGGGGTCGGGTCGCCCCGCAGGCTCGCGCACCGCGGGGCCAGCACCTCTCGCACCGAGTCGGTGGCCAGCGCGTGCTCGGCCTGGTCCTTGGTCGACTCGAGCAGCGCGGCCCCGAGCTGCGCGTCCTCCGCCTCGTCGTCCCGCCGCCCGGTGGTCCCCGCCAGGACGCGGGAGGTCACGTGGTCGTCGCGACGGGACAACAGCAGCTCGGGCGTGGCACCGACCAGCCCGTCCACCACGAACGTGTGGCAGCGCGGGAAGCGTCGGGTCAGCCGTCTGGCCAGGTCCAGGGCGTCGAACGGCTCGTGCGACCACACGGCGTGGTCACGCGCGAGCACCACCTTCTCGAGCTCCCCGGCCTCGATGCGGGTGATGGCGGATGCCACGGCCTCGAGCCAGCGCAGGTCCGGGTTCGAGGAGCCCGCGTACCGCGGCCGGTCGCGTGCCACCGGTCGCGGTGTCGTCGTCGCCGGTGCCGCGACGGGCGGGGCACCGGGGGGATCGATCGTGGTCATCCACGTCACACCGTCGCGGCGACCGATCACGACCCGCGGCACGATCAGCACGGACCCGGGGCGGTCCTCGCCGAAGCTGAACGAACCGATGCCGAGCACGCCGGCGTCCGGCCGTCCCACCTCGTCGACCACGTCGCTGGCCGCCGCCAGGGCGCGCAGCTCCGCGTCCGCGGCGGCGAAGCGTCCGGGGCCGCGGCCCGGCTCGAGCCGTACCGCCTCGCCCCAGGCGACCAGGCCCTCGTCACCGCGGACCCAGGCCAGCGCGTCGTCGCTCGAGGGGGGCAGCTCGAGCAGCGGCCGCTCGTCGCGGAACGGGACGGTCCGGACCTTCACCCGCCGCGCTCGGCGTCGCCGTCCGTGCCCGCCAGACCTTCACCGGCCACGCGTTCGGCGGCCTCCGCGAGCAACCGGCGACGCAGGTGGTGGGCGACCAGCTGCTCGGTCGCGGGCAGCATCTCCTCGTAGGCCGTGACCAGTCTGGCGCCGGCCTCCGTGTCCGACCCCGCCGTGCCCCGGACCGGGTCCCGGACGAACCGTAGGAACGCCTCGACGGCGTAGCCGGCGATCTCGCCGATCGCGACGTCGGTCCGCCGCGCCAGGTCGAGCAGCTCGCCGAGCGGCAGGCCGGCTTCGAGCAGCGTGAGTCCGGCCCGGACCGCGCGCGCGTCGGCGGTCGAGTAGCGCGCGACGCCGTCGTCGTCGACGTGGTGGGGCAGGAGCAGCCCCGCCCGCGCCAGCGCGTCCAGCAGCGTCCGTGTCGTGTCGACCTCCGCCGCCAGCTCGTCGAGGTCGAGCCGGGCGTCGGTGTCGTCGGCCACGGCCGCGACGAGGGCGGCATCAGGACCGTCGAGCCCGGACGCGGCACGCCCGTTCGAGGCGTCGGCGGCGACGCCGGGATCGGGATCGTCGGACTGGACCATCAGGGGGACGTCACAAGCTGCGGAGCGGGGAGGCCGGAGCCAAGGCTACGTCACCACGACGGCGGACCGGCACCGCGGCGCCCGCGGGACGGTCGGGGTCCGTGGACCTCGCTCAGCGGCCGAAGCGGCGTCGCCGTCCACCACCCGCGGCACCACCACCCCCGGCCCCGCGACCGACCTTCCGGCCCTTCGCCGTGAAGTTGCCGATGTCGAGCATGCCGCCGGGTTGCGGCGGCGAGGGGGCCTCCGGGTCGCCCGGAGCGGCCGGGCCGTCGGAGGTGGTCTCCGCCGGGGTGTCGTGAGGGCCGTCATCCGCTGCGTCGCGGGTGGGTGGATCCGGCGGGGTCCGGTGCGCGGGCGCGGCGCCCGCGTGGTCCATGGGCGGAGGGGGCACGGCGGCATCCGGCGAGGCGACCGTCGGTCCGGGTGGTGCCGCCGGCGGGGGCACGGAGGCCCCCCGGTCGTCCGCCGCGTCGAAGGGAGCCTCGGGGGAACGGAGGGAGTGGACCGCGGCTTCGAGTGCCTGCAGCTCGTCGAGGTCGGGCAGGTCCGCCCACCCGTCGGTCCGGGGCGTCGCGGCCCCCGGCTGCGGCAGCGGCACGGTCTCGTCCTCGCTCGGCGCGAGCGGACCCGGCCCGGTGGTCGGACGCCGGGACGCCGGGGTGACGGGGGCCGCGGGGGAGGCGTCGGCGACCGACCACAGCTCGTCGAGGGCGTCGAGGTCCAGGGCGGTGAGGTCGAGCTCGTCCGGATCCGGATCCGGGTCCGGGGCTCCGGCCCCCG
>SKTG01000032.1 GCA_007118045.1 Nitriliruptoraceae bacterium | reverse complement strand
GGCGGTACACGCCTTCGCCCGCTACGCCCAAGGTGAGTGCCGCGCCGAGTCGGATCCCGACACTGCCCTCGCCCACGTGCAGGAGGCCGCCCGGCTCGCCGCAGACTGCGGCGCGTGGTTCGTCGAGGGTGTCGCACGCGTGACCGCCGCCAGCCTGCGCGCACGCCACGGCGACCCGGCCGAGGCGGCGGCCTCCTACGCCGCACTGCTGCGCCACTGGCGCCGCAGCGGCAACTGGACCCAGCAGTGGACCACCCTGCGCAACGTCGCCGAACTGCTCGCCCGTCGCGAGGTCGACGAGGCGGCCGTCGTCATCGCCGCAGCCGCCGAGACCGACCCGAGCGCGGCGCCGACCTTCGGCGCCGAGTCCGACCGGCTCGACCAGGTGCTGGCCGCTGCCCGCCAGCGCCTCGGCAACGAACGTTCCGGCGCCGCCCACCGACGCGGACGGCAGCTGCGCCCCCACGATGTCGTCGATCTCGCCCTCACCGCCGTCGAGGGGCTCTCCGGATCGACCTGTGTCTCGCAGACGGCCAGCTAGCTGTCGGGCGGACAGGTCGCGGTCCATGCGTCCCGTGGGTTCTTCCGCCGGTCTCGAGCACGACGGTACGCTGCCGGCGCCGACGCGGCGTGCGCATGCGAGCAAGCCTCCGTCCAGGTCGAAACGGGGCATCGGTGGCCTTCGAGCAGAAGATCGGAAGGCGCGACCGCCCTACGGTTCACAGGGTCCGGTGGCGGCAACGGCATCCGGCGCGGGCCAGCGGCTGGGCGGCAGCTCGCGGCTGATGGTTGTCCGGGCCGGCGGGTGGCGCGACCTCGCGATGGTGCGGTAGCTGTACGACCACATGTGCCCGGACGACCTCGACGACGCGGATCTGGCGTGAGCTACGACAACCGGGCCGCGACCATGCGGCCTGGACTGGGACACGGATGAGCGACACTTCGGAACAGCATCACCGCAGGTCGGAGCGGGGTTCCAAGCCCGACCCCATGGAGATGGCCCCGCACTACTACGGGGGTCAGGCGGTCATCGAGGGCGTGATGATGCGTGGCGCGGACCGCTGGGCCGTCGCCGTCCGGCGTCCGGTGGGCGACATCTGGCTGGAGTGCCATCCGACCTCGTCGGCGACCCGGGACAAGCCGTGGCTGAAGTGGCCGATGATCCGCGGCTGCTACGCGCTGTTCGACTCGCTCGCGATCGGCATGAAGGCCCTGGGCATCTCCGCGACCCAGGCCCTCGACGAGGACGAGGAGGAGCTGGACGGCGCCGCGATGGGCGGCGCCATGGCGCTGGCTGCGCTGCTGTTCATCGGTGTGTTCATCTTCCTGCCCTCCCTCGGCACGAAGGGCCTCGACGCCCTCATCGGCAACGTCATGGGCGACGGTGTGTGGTTCCACATCGTGGAGTCGGTCGTTCGCATCGCCATCTTCCTCGGCTACCTCTGGTCCATCTCGCTGGTGGCCGACATCCGGCGGGTCTTCGAGTACCACGGGGCGGAACACAAGACGATCGCCGCCTGGGAGCACGGCGAGGTGCTCGAGCCGGCCAACGTCGACCGGTACTCGACGCTGCACGTGCGGTGCGGCACCAACTTCCTGATCCTGGTGATGCTCATCGCGATCGTCGTCTACACCGCCGGCGGTCTGCTCGTCCCACCCCCCGACGGGATCCCGTGGTGGGGCGCGGTGATCTACCACGTCCTGCTGCGGGTCGTCCTGCTGCCGGTCGTGGCCGGTCTCGCCTACGAGCAGCTCAAGCTCGGCGCGTCGAGGGCGGACAACCCGCTGGTCCGAGCCATCACGAAGCCGGGGTTGTGGTTGCAGCTGATCACCACCAAGGAGCCGGATCGCGACCAGGTCGAGGTGGCGATCCGCGCCTTCGAGGCGGTCGTGCCGGCGGACAAGCGCGAGGGTCGCGTGCCGACCACCCTCGACACCCCCATCACCCGGGCGCACCACAGCCTCGAGGTGAGCCTCGAGGCCGCCGAGCTCACCGTCGCGCCGCCCGACGAGGGCGACGGAGACGAGCGCGGCGCGACGTAGGCTGGCGTCCGCCACCGCATCGTCGAGGACCGTCGCCGTGTTCGAGAAGCTCGAGCAGCTCGAGGACCTCTACCGGGACCTCGAGGCGCAGCTCGCCGACCCCGCCGTCGCGGGTGACGGGGAGCGCTACACGGTGGTGGCCAAGCAGCACGCGCAGCTGGCCTCGACGGTCATCGCCTACCGGCAGTGGAAGGCCGTGGCCGCCGACCTCGAGGCCGCCCGGGAGATGGTCGCGGAGTCCGAGGGCGAGGACCGCGACGCGATGGCGTCGGAGGTCGAGGAGCTCGAGGCGCGGCTGGAGACGCTCGAGGCCGAGCTGAAGCTGGAGCTCGTCCCCACGGACCCGAAGGACGACAAGGACGTCATCGTCGAGATCCGGGCGGCCGCCGGCGGTGACGAGGCGGGACTGTTCGCGGGGGAGCTGGAGACGATGTACCTGCGGTACGCCGAGCGTCAGGGGTGGCGCACACAGGTGCTGAGCGAGTCCGCGCAGGGGATCGGGGGCGTCAAGGAGGCGATCGTGGAGATCGTCGGGCGCGGGGCATACGCCCACCTCAAGCACGAGTCCGGGGTCCACCGGGTGCAGCGCGTCCCGGCGACCGAGTCACAGGGGCGCATCCACACCTCGACCGCCTCGGTCGCGGTCCTGCCGGCGGCCGAGGAGGTCGACGTCGAGGTCGACCCGAACGAGCTGCGGGTCGACGTCTACCGCTCGTCCGGGCCAGGCGGACAGAGCGTGAACACGACCGACTCGGCGGTGCGGATCACCCACCTGCCGACCGGCGTGGTCGTGAGCTGTCAGGACGAGAAGTCGCAGCACCAGAACCGCGACAAGGCCATGCGCATCCTGCGGGCCCGACTGCTGCAGGCCGCGGAGGAACGGGCGGCCAAGGAGCGGGCCGACACCCGGCAGGGCCAGATCGGCACCGGTGACCGGTCCGAGAAGATCCGGACCTACAACTTCCCGCAGTCGCGCGTCACCGACCATCGGATCGGGCGGTCGTGGCACGACCTCGACGGGCTCTTCGGGGGCGAGCTCGACGAGCTGGTCGCCGTGTTGCGCCAGACCGAACGCGAGGCGCGCCTGACCCAGCTGGAAGGGGCCGACGTCGATGGTCCGCGCGGCGCCTGAGCCTGGAGGCGTCGCGTGAACGCCGAGGTGGCACACCCGCGCACCGTGGCCGCGGTCGCGGAACGGTTGGGCGCCGCGGGGGTCCCAAGCGCGCGGGCGGACGCCCGCTGGCTCGTCGAGCACGTGGCGAGCACCGTCGGCGAGCCGGAAGGCGCCGGCGCCGCGCTGCTGGAGGAGCTGACCGCTCGCCGCGAGGCCCGCGAGCCGTTGCAGCTGATCCTCGGAAGCACCGCCTTCCGCCACCTGGAGCTCCTCTGCGCGCCCGGGGTGTTCGTACCGCGACCGGAGACCGAGGTGGTGGCTGGTGCCGCGATCGCCGCCGCGAGGGAGGCGTCCGCCAAGGGTCGGGACGGGGTGCGGGTGGTCGAGGTCGGGACCGGCACGGGAGCGATCGCGCTGTCGCTGGCCGCAGAGGTCGCGGGGGTCGAGGTGGTCGCGGGCGACCGTGATCCGGCCGCGGTGGCGCTCGCCCGGCGCAACCTGCGGAGGGTCGCCGCGGGCGAGGCGGGTGGTCCGCTCGCGCAGGGCTCGCACGTGGAGGTGGTGACCTCCGATCTGCTGGACGACGTCGAGTCCGGCTGGCGTGGCACGGTCGACGTGCTCGTGTCGAACCCGCCCTACCTGCCGGCGCGCGATCGGGTGACGTGGGAACCCGAGGTCCGCGACCACGACCCCGAGGCCGCGCTGGTCGGGGGTGTCGACGGTCACGAGCTCGTCGACCGGCTGCTGCTGCTGGCCGCCTCGTGGCTCGCTTCGGGCGGCGCCGTGGTGATCGAGATCGACGAGCGACGGGTCGCGGCTGCCCGGACGGCGGCCCGGGAGGCCGGGCTCGCCGACGTCGAGGTGGTCGCCGATCTGACGGGCGCCGCACGGGCCGTCACCGGACGACGACGGTGACCGGTCCGCGTCGCACGGCGGGGTGGGTGGTCGGTGGCGTCGGGGCCACGTCAGTAGCGTTGCGGCCGTAGCGAGGTGAGAGGTGGTGGACGTGGCGGACATCCTGGACGTGACCGGGGACGGTCGCGGGGCGGCGATCGAGCGGGCGGCGGCGGCCCTGCGGGACGGCGAGCTCGTGGTCATGCCGACCGACACCGTGTACGGCGTGGCAGCGGACGCCTTCAGCCTGGACGGCACCGCACGGCTGTTCCGCGCCAAGGACCGTGATCGGTCGGTGCCGCTGCCGGTGCTGTTGCGTTCGCCCAAGCAGCTCCCGGGCATCGCGCCTGACGTGCCGGAGGTCGCGGAGCGCCTGATGGCGGCGTTCTGGCCGGGTGCCCTGACCCTGGTCGTGCCGGCGGAGGCCGACCTGCGGTGGGACCTCGGCCGGACGCAGGGGACGGTGGCGGTCAGGATGCCTCTCGACGACGTGGCCCTGGAGGTCATCCGCGCGGTCGGTCCGCTCGCCGTCACCTCGGCGAACCGGTCGGGCCGGCCGCCGGCCGCCACAGCGGCCGCGGCGGAGCAGCAGCTGGGGAACGCGGTCCACCTCTACCTCGACGACGGTCCGCGCGAGGGCGGGGTGGCCTCGACGATCGTGGACCTGACCCGGCGGGTCCCGCACGTGTTGCGGGTCGGGGCGTTGGACGACGAGCTCGTCATGGCGGTGGCCGAGGGGGAGCTCGACCCGCTGGAGGCGGCGGACCGGGTGGCGGAAGCGGAGCTCGACGCTCCACCGACGGGGACCCCGATGGCACCGGAGGAACCCGCCGGCGACGGCGAGCAGCCCCAGGGGTAACCTCACCGGGCGCCCGGGCTCACGCGTCCGGGCCCTCCGTGCGCCGCGTCCGGTGCTCCGTGCGTGGCCGACGCGACCCCCGTGCCGACCGGTCGGCCGTCGAAGGAACCGCTCATGAGCCCGAACCCGTCGACCGCTCCGTTCTGGGGGCCGGACTTCGAGGAGCTCCGCGCCGTCGACCCCGAGGTCGCCGACGGTCTGCTCGGCGAGCTGCAGCGGCAGCGCTCCGGGCTGCAGCTGATCGCCAGCGAGAACTTCGCGTCACCCGCCGTGCTGGCCGCGCAGGGGTCGGTGCTGACCAACAAGTACGCGGAGGGTTACCCCGGTCGGCGGTACTACGGTGGCTGCGAGGAGGTGATCGACCCGCTCGAGCAGCTCGCGATCGACCGGGCGAAGCAGGTCTTCGGGGCGGCACACGCCAACGTGCAGCCGCACTCGGGCGCCAGCGCCAACATCGCGGCGTACTTCGCGACGGTGGCACCGGGGGAGAAGGTGCTGGCGATGTCGCTGCCGCACGGGGGCCACCTCACCCACGGCATGAAGCTCAACTTCTCCGGCAAGTGGTTCGACATCGTCCCGTACGGGCTCGACGAGCGCACGGAGACGATCGACATGGATCGGGTGCGCGACCTCGCGCTCGAGCACCGTCCGAGGTTGATCATCGCCGGCTGGTCCGCCTACGCGAAGGCGCTCGACTTCGAGGCGTTCCGGGCCATCGCCGACGAGGTCGACGCCACCCTGATGTGTGACGCCGCGCACTTCATCGGGCTGGTCGCCGGAGGTGTGCACCCGTCGCCGGTGCCCTACTGCGACATCGTGACGTTCACCACGCACAAGACGCTGCGTGGGCCGCGGGGCGCGATCATCCTCACGAACGAGGAGTGGGCGAAGCCGATCGACAAGGCCGTCTTCCCGGGCACCCAGGGTGGGCCCCTCGAGCACGTCGTCGCCGCCAAGGCCGTCGCGTTGAAGGAGGTCATGGAGCCCGAGTTCAAGACCTACGCGCAGCGCATCCTGGACGACATCCGGGCACTGGCCGAAGGGCTGGGCGAGCGTGGCTACCGCATCGTCTCGGGGTCGACCGATACCCACCTGTTCCTCGCGGACGTCACCCCGAAGGGCCTGACCGGGGCGGAGGCGGAGAGCCGCTGCGACGCGGCCGGCATCGTGCTCAACAAGAACGCGATCCCCTTCGACCAGAACCCGCCGGCCGTCGCGTCGGGTATCCGAGCCGGTGCCTCGTGTGTCGCGACCCAGGGCATGGGACCGGAGGAGCTGCGCCACGTGGCCGGGCTGATCGACCGCGCGCTCACGGGCTCCGACGACGACCGCGCATCGGTCCGGCGGGAGGTCGCCGACCTGGTCGCCCGCTTCCCGGCGTACCCACGCCCCGCCTGACGTGCTCGCGCACCTGGCGGTCGCCGCGACCGCCGCGGCCGTCACGGCCGCGTCGGCGCCACTGGTCGCGCGGCTCGCACGGCGTCTGGGTGCGCTCGACCCACCGACGCACGCGCACGGCAGCGGTCACGAACGCGTGCCGAGCCTCGGTGGCCTCGCGATGCTGCTCGGGTTCCTCGCCGCCGGGGGCCTGGCCTGGTCGCTGCCGGACTTCCGTGAGCTCTTCGCGGCGAGCTCCGAGCCCGTGGCGCTGCTGCTGGGCGCGGTGGTCATCGTTGCCGTCGGGGTCGTCGACGACCTCGTCGGGCTCCCGCCGACGGTCAAGCTCGCCGGCCAGATCGTGGCTTCCCTCGGGGTGGTGCTGCTCGGCATCGAGTTGGTGTTCTTCTGGGTCCCCGGCGTGGAGATGATCGCCCTCTCGCGCGATCTCGCCATGCCGCTGACGATCATCGCCCTGGTGGCGATGATCAACGCGATGAACCTCATCGACGGCCTCGACGGTCTCGCCGCCGGGGTGGCGGCCATCGCGGCGATCGCCTTCTTCCTGTTCACGGTCGGGACGGAGTCGAGCGGCCTGGTGGAGGCGGTCCCGACCTCCGCGAGCCTGCTCGCGATGGTGGTCGCCGGCATGGCCACGGGCTTCCTGATCCACAACTGGCACCCGGCCCGGCTGTTCATGGGCGACACCGGATCGATGCTGCTCGGCCTGCTGTTGGGTGCCGCCGGTGTGTCCTACGTCGGCCGGGCTGTCGCGCCGTCCTCGGCGGACTTCTACGGGGCGTTGCCGCTGCTGATCCCGGCGCTGGTGCTCGCGATCCCCTTCCTCGACACCGCCTTCGCGATCGTCCGGCGGATGGTCCGCCGCCGGCCGATCACGGCCGGGGACCGAGGGCACCTGCACCACCTGCTGCTCGCCTTCGGGCACTCCCACCGGCGCGCGGTCCTGGTGCTCTACTACTGGTCGGCGGTGCTGGCCTTCGGGTCCGTTGGCCCGGCGTTCCTCGGGCTCTCGCAGCTGGTGCCTTGGCTGATCGTCGCCGCCGCGACGGGGGTCGCCGTCACCGCGCTCGGGGTGCGGGCACCGAAGGTGCCGACGGGCCAGGAGGGCGCCGAGGCGTCCGTGCTGGCCGGTCCGGGCATCGGAGGCGTCGCCCCGAGGGCGGCTTCGGAGCGCGACCGGCACGCGGTTGAGGGGGAGCCGAGGGTCCGGGGGGTCGGCGACGCCGAGTGAGCCGAGGTCGGTCCGAGCGGTGCCCGGTCACCTCCGCGCCGTCGACGGGCTCCTTTGGCGGTCCAACAGCGACCTTGCTAGCGTGCCGCGCGCCCGCGGGCCCCATGTTGCGGGGCCATTCGGCCGCGCACGCCGGCCTCGTCGAGGCCTCCTCGAAACCGGGATCCACCTTGTCGTTGCGAGCTGAGTCCGACACGACGCCGCCGTCGGCATCCGACGCGGCGTCGGTCGAGCGTGGCCACCTCGGGCGCACCGAGGGAGCGACCCCGACCCGCGACCCCGGGCCCGCTGTCACGCCGATGCTGCGGGGCACGCCGCGACGCGAGCTGTGGAGCGGCTTCGATCACTCGTCCGTGATGGTGATGGAGCTCTTGGCGGGCATCCTGACGTGGACGGCGATCGGTTGGTTCGCGGACCGGCAGCTCGGTACCGGCCCGTGGTTGCTGCTGGTGGGCGCGTTGATCGGCAACGCGGCCGGGCTCTACCTCGTCTTCCTCCGCGGCGCGCGTATGGACGAGCAGGAGCGCGCAGCGCAGCAGGCGCGGCGGGAGGCTCGCACGCGTGAGCGGTGACACCCCCCCGATGGACGAGCGCGAGCTCGCGGTCGGTGCCCTCCGGGCGCTGGCCCTGCTCGCCGTCCCCGTCGCCGGCGGTGCCGCGTGGCTCGTGGGCTGGAACGGAGCCGTCAGCGCGCTGATCGGGCTCGGCTTCGTCCTGGTCCTGTTCGGAGCCTCCGCCGCGCTGCTGGTCTGGGTCGCCGGTCGCCCCGGCATCGACGGTGCCGGTAGCGTCGGCATCCTGGTGGTCGGCGCGATGGTCCGGCTACCCCTGTACGTCGCCGCCCTCTTCGGTCTCACCCAGCTCTCCTGGGTGCACGGTCGCAGCCTCGCCGCTGCCACCGGCATCGCCGTGGCGGTCACCCTGGCCTACGAACTTCGGCTGCTGTCCCGGATGCCACGCCTGTTCTGGGTGGACGCCCAGGCAGGTGGGTCCACGACCGCCGCCAACGACGCACGGAGCCAACCGCTGTGATCAACGTCATCGCTGCAGCCGAGTTCGGCGGGGAGTTCGAGGGCGTCCTCGAGCCGATCAACCAGCTGTTCAACTTCCCCCCGATCTTCGAGCTCAGCCTCTTCGGGCTCGACCTGTCCATCAACCGCACGATCCTGATCGCGTGGCTGATGATGGCGATCGTGGCGGGGGTCTTCCTCTACGGGCTGCGCAACCCCCAGATCGTCCCGGGGAAGTTCCAGGCGTTCCTGGAGATGATCGTCGACTTCAACCGTCAGATCGCGCTCGACATCATCGGGCCCAAGGGACTGAAGTTCGTCCCCCTGCTGACCACGTTGTTCGTCGGGATCTTCGCGCTCAACATCGCCAAGATCACGCCGCTGCTGATGCTGCCCCCGACGTCGCGCGCCGCCTGGCCGATCTTCCTCGCCGCGATCGCCTGGTTGGTCTACGTCGGCGTGGGCATCAAGGAACAGGGCTTCCTGGGCTACTTCGGCGGTATCGCGTTCCCGTCGGGGGTACCCAAGGCGCTCTACATCATCCTGACGCCGATCGAGATCGTCTCCACGCTGATCCTCCGGCCGTTCACGCTGTTCGTCCGGTTGTTCGCCAACATGGTCGCGGGTCACATCCTCGTGGTCATCACGTTGGTCACGATCCACGTCTTCCTGCCGTCGCCGGCGGGTTGGCCGATCGCCGCCTTCGCGTTCATCGCGTCCCCGCTGGTGTTCGGTTTCGAGCTGTTCATCATCGGCCTTCAGGCCTACATCTTCAGCATGCTGACGGCGGTGTACATCAGCTCCTCGATGGAAGCGCACTGACCCCGACCCGCAGACCATGCACCACCGGTGCAGGATCCACGTCCGACCACCGCGGCGTCCGACGCCGCACGTAGAAGGAACAGAACATGGAAGGTTCGCTCAACGTCATCGGTTACGGCCTCGCCACGCTCGGCCCGGCGATCGGGCTCGGCATGCTCATCGGCAAGGCGCTGGAGTCGATGGCCCGCCAACCCGAGGCCGCCGGCATGGTCCGCACGACGATGTTCATCGGTATCGCCGTCGTCGAGGCGCTCGCCCTGCTGGGCTTCGTTCTGGCCTTCGCGCTGTAGAGACGGCCGCGAGAGCGGTCGGTGACCCCTGAGGGACCATCATGCTGCTAGCCACCATCATCCTCGCCGTCGAGGAGGATCCGGACTCGATCGCCCTGTTGCCGGACGCGGCGGAGCTGATCTGGGGGTTCTTCGCCTTCGGGCTGTTGATGCTCGCGATCATCAAGTTCGTGTTCCCGAAGCTGAACCAGACCCTCGAGGACCGGTCGGCGGCGATCCAGGGCAAGCTCGAGGAGGCCGACAGCAAGCTGGCCGACGCCGAGGAGGCCAAGCGGCGTTACGAGGAGAGCATCGCCGACGCCCAGGGCGACGCGAACCGCATCGTCGAGGAGGCCAAGGCCTCGGCGGATGCGTTGCGGGCCGAGGCGCGCGAGCGCGCGGAGGCGGAAGCGCAGCACATCATCGAGCGGGCGCAGGCCGACGTGAGCGCGGAACGTGACCGGGCTCTGCAGGAGCTGCGCACCCAGGTCGGTGCCATCTCGGTCGAGCTCGCCTCCCGCATCGTCGAGCGCGAGCTCGACGACGCCACGCACGCGGGGCTCGTCGACGAGTACATCCAGCGGCTCTCCAACCAGAACTAAAGGCGCCCGATGAACACCGAGCTCACGCTCCACTACGCGGAGGCCGTCGTCGCCCTGGCGACGGCCGAGGACGCGTTGGACGCCGTCGAGGACGAGCTGCTGGCGATCGCGCGGGCGGTGGACGGCGCGGAGGACCTGCGCCAGCGGCTGACCGACCTGCAGCTGCCCGTCGCGCAGCGGCTGGCCTTCATCGAATCCGACGTCCTCTCGGCGGCGCACCCCGCCACCCGCAGCGTGATGGCGATGCTGATCGCCGCCGACCGGGTCCGCTCGCTCACCGCGATCGCGGACGAGGTGGCGCGGCGCGTGGCGGCCGCGCGCCAGGAGGAGCTCGCCGAGGTGCGGGTCGCGGTCGAGCTCGACGAACCGCGCAAGGCCGCGCTCAAGCAGGCGCTCGAGCGTGCCACCGGACGCCGGCTCGAGCTGAAGGTGATCGTCGACCCGTCGGTGGTCGGCGGTGTCCGCGCACGCATCGGCGACGAGATCATCGACGGCAGCCTGCTGCGGCGGCTGGCCGACCTGCGCACCCGCGTCGGCGTGTAGCCGCGCGCGTTCTTGTTCACGACGCCCCGCGCGTCACCGGCGGCATCCAGCCGGACCACCAGAGGAAGACACGATGGCAGACCTGACGATCCGCTCGGAGGACATCTCCGACGCCATCAAGCGGATGCTCGAAGGCTACGAGCCGGACCTCACCGCCGAGCAGGTCGGGCGGGTGCTCGACACCGGCGACGGCATCGCCACCATCAGTGGCCTGCCCGGGACCCTCGCGAACGAGCTGCTCGACTTCGGTGACGGCGTCTTCGGCATGGCCATGAACCTGGACGAGCACCAGATCGGTGCCGCCGTGTTCGCCGACGCCTCACGCATCGAGGAAGGTCAGACCGTCCGGCGCACCGAACGGGTCCTCTCGGTCCCCGTCGGTGACGCCATGCTCGGACGGGTCGTGGACCCGCTCGGGCGCCCGATCGACGGCAAGGGCCCGCTCGACTCCGCCCGCCTGGAGGGCGAGCGCGCCCTCGAGGTCCAGGCCCCGGGCGTCGTCGACCGTCAGCCCGTCAACGAGCCGCTGCAGACCGGCGTCAAGGTCATCGACGTCATGACACCGATCGGTCGCGGGCAGCGCGAGCTGATCATCGGCGACCGCCAGACGGGCAAGACGGCCATCGCCATCGACACGATCATCAACCAGAAGGACCTCTGGGGCACCGACGAGGCCGTCAAGTGCATCTACGTCGCGATCGGACAGAAGGGCTCCACGATCGCGTCGGTGGTCGCGACCCTCGAGCGCTACGGGGCGATGGAGTACACCACCGTCGTCTCCGCACCCGCTTCCGCACCGGCACCGTTCCAGTACATCGCCCCCTACGCCGGCGCGGCGATCGGGGCGAACTGGATGTACAACGGCGACCACTCGCTGATCATCTACGACGACCTCTCCAAGCAGGCCGACGCCTACCGTCAGCTCTCCCTGCTCCTCCGGCGTCCGCCGGGGCGCGAGGCGTACCCGGGTGACGTCTTCTACCTGCACAGCCGGTTGCTGGAACGCGCCGCCAAGCTCAACGACGAGCTCGGTGGCGGCTCGATGACGGCCCTTCCGATCGTCGAGACCAAGGCCAACGACATCTCGGCGTTCATCCCGACCAACGTGATCTCGATCACCGATGGTCAGGTGTTCCTCGAGACCGACCTGTTCTTCCAGGGTGTCCGGCCAGCCATCAACGCCGGCACCTCGGTGTCCCGCGTCGGTGGCTCGGCGCAGCGCCCCGCGATGAAGAAGGTGGCCGGAACGGTGCGCCTCGAGCTCGCGCAGTTCCGTGAGCTGGAGGCGTTCGCCCAGTTCGGGTCCGACCTCGACAAGGCTTCCCAGCAGCAGATCGCGCGTGGTCAGCGCGTGGTCGAGATCCTCAAGCAGCCGCAGTACCAGCCGGTGCCGGTCGCGCTACAGGTCGCGTCCGTGGTGGCCGTGACGGGGGGAACGCTCGACGACGTGCCCGTCATCGACGTCCGCCGCTTCGAGCAGGAGCTGCACGACTACCTGCAGTCGCGGCACTCCGAGCTGGTCAGCACGTTGGCGACGGAGAAGATGTCGGACGAGCTGCGCGCCTCGCTCGACGACGCGATCGCGGCGTTCGCCGCGTCCTTCAGCCCTTCGGAGGTCGCTGCGGAGGAGGACGAGGAGGACGAGGGCTGGGACGTGATGTCCGCGAGCGACGAAGACGAGTGAGCGCCACGTGAGCACGGCCGGGCCCGTCCGCGGGCGGGTCCGTCGCTCGGCTCCATCGGGCCGGGCAGGAGGAGGAGCAGGTGCCAGGTAGCGGCCAGATCAGGCAGCTCAAGCGGCGCATCAAGTCGGTGCGCAGCACGCAGAAGATCACGCGGGCCATGGAGATGATCGCCGCGTCGCGCATCCTCAAGGCACAGGCCCGCGTGCGCAGCGCCCGCCCCTACGCCGAGCAGATCCACGAGGTCATCAAGGGGCTCGCGGTCTCCAACGAGGTCCGACAGCACCCGCTGCTGCAGCAGCGCGAGGTCCAGCGCGTGGCCGTGCTGGTCAACACCTCGGACCGGGGCCTGGCCGGGGCCTACAACGCCAACATCCTCAAGGTCGCGGAGCGGACGCTGCGCGAGGAGGAGGCCGCCGGCCGGCACGTCGATCTGTACGTCATCGGGAAGAAGGGGGCGGGCTACTTCGCCTACCGGGGCCGTCAGGCGCACCGGATCTGGCAGGGCATCTCCGACACGCCCGCGATCGAGGACGCCACGGAGATCGCCGAGGAGGTCATGGCGCGCTACACCGAGACGGAGCTGGACCGGGCCTGGCTGGTCTACACCGACTTCAAGTCGTCGTTGACGCAGCGCCCGACCCGCATGGAGCTGCTGCCCGTCAAGCCGACGGAGTTCGAGGGCGGCAGCGAGCTGCCGACCGCGGAGTTCATCTTCGAGCCGGATCAGGCCGAGCTACTGGACCTGTTGATCCCGCGGTACGTCGAGGCCAAGGTCTTCCACGGGTTGCTGGAGTCCGCTGCCTCGGAGCACGCGAGCCGGCAGCGTGCCATGAAGTCGGCGACCGACAACGCCAAGGAGGTCGCCAGCAACCTCTCGCGCATCATGAACCAGGCGCGCCAGGAGCAGATCACCACGGAGATCTCGGAGATCGTCGGTGGCGCCGAGGCGCTCAACGAGTGAGCACCCGCCCCTCCCAGTGGGGCGCCCACCAGCGCACATCACCGCAACGCCACGTACCCACCGCCCGCTCCACACGCCGGCGCGGTGCCACAGGAAGGAAGCACGGATGGCCGAGCCACTCGCCGAAGGGCGCATCGTTCGCGTCACGGGCCCCGTCGTCGACGTCGAGTTCCCGCCCGGGGACCAACCGGACATCAACCACGCGATCACCTTCGAGCGCACCTACCAGGGCGTGACCTCGACCATCACCGCGGAGGTCGCTCAGCACCTCGGCGAGAACCGGGTCCGGGCGATCTGCATGCAGCCCACGGACGGTGTCGCACGTGGCGCGACCGTGCAGGACACGGGCAGCGCGATCACCGTGCCCGTCGGCCCAGGGACGCTCGGTCACGTCTACAACGTGCTCGGTGACTCGCTCGACACCACCAACGACCAGATCCAGGCCGACACGCGGTGGGCCATCCACCGCGAACCGCCGCCCTTCGACGAGCTCGAGCCGCAGACCACGATGTTCGAGACGGGCATCAAGGTGATCGACCTCGTCGAGCCGTACGTGCAGGGCGGCAAGATCGGGATGTTCGGCGGCGCCGGCGTGGGCAAGACCGTCGTCATCCAGGAGATGATCAACCGGGTCGCTCAGCAGCACGGTGGTGTGTCGGTCTTCGCCGGGGTCGGCGAGCGCACCCGTGAGGGCACGGACCTGCTGCTCGAGATGGAGGACTCCGGCGTCCTCGAGAAGGCCGCGCTCGTCTACGGGCAGATGGACGAACCACCGGGCGTGCGTCTGCGCGTGGCGTTGTCGGCGCTGACGATGGCGGAGTACTTCCGCGACGAGATGCGTCAGGACGTGCTGTTGTTCGTGGACAACGTCTTCCGGTTCGTCCAGGCCGGTTCCGAGGTCTCGACGCTGCTCGGCCGCATGCCCTCCGCCGTGGGCTACCAGCCGACGCTGACCAACGAGATGGGTCAGCTGCAGGAGCGGATCACCTCGACCAAGGGTCGCTCGATCACCTCGCTGCAGGCCGTCTACGTCCCGGCCGACGACATCACCGACCCGGCGCCGCACACCACGTTCGCCCACCTCGACGCGCAGACCGTGCTCTCCCGCGACATCGCCTCGCTGGGCATCTACCCGGCCGTCGACCCGCTGGACTCGACCTCGCGCATCCTCGACCCATCCGTGGTGGGCGACGAGCACTACCAGGTCGCGACCGGTGTCCAGGAGGTCCTCCAGCGCTACCGCGACCTGCAGGACATCATCGCGATCCTCGGTATCGACGAGCTGTCCGAGGAGGACAAGGTCGTCGTGGACCGGGCCCGCAAGGCGCAGCGTTTCTTCAGCCAGAACTTCTACGTCGCCGAGCAGTTCACCGGCAACCCGGGGGTCTACGTCTCCGTCCAGGACACGGTCGAGGGGTTCAAGGCGCTGATCGAGGGCGAGATGGACGAGCTGCCCGAGCAGGCCTTCCTCTACGCGGGCAACGCCGACGACGTGCAGCGCAAGGCCGCGGAGCTGTCGAGCCGATGACCGACGCGACCATGCCCCTGGAGGTCGTCTCCGCGGAGGGCCACGTGCTCAGCGCGGAGATCACCGAGCTCTACGCCCGCGGCGTCGAGGGCGAGATCGGCATCCTGCCGGGCCACCAGCCGGCCGTGGTCGCGCTGGACGTCGGGGCGGTCCGAGCGGTGCTCGTGGACGGCTCGGACCAGCGCATCGCGGTGCATCGGGGCGTGCTGTTCGTGGGCGACGACGGCCGGTGCATCGTCCTCGCCGACATCGCCGAACTGGCGAGCGACATCGACCTCGCGCGGGCCAAGCGCCAACAGCGGATCCTCGAGGAACGACTCGCCAACTCCTCCGATGCGTCGCTGCTCGCGTCGCTGAAGAAGCAGCAGCTGCGCGTGGACCTCGGTGAGGGGTAGGCCACCCGTCGGGCGGACGTCGGGGTAGCGTCGGACCCGGGCCAGGCCTCGCTAACCTCACCCGCATGTTGGATCCGACCTCCTCGACCGAGGTGTTCCGCGTCCGAGGTGGTGCTCCCCTCCGGGGGACCGTCACCCTCTCCGGTGCGAAGAACTCCGCGCTCAAGCTCATGGCCGCGTCGCTGTTGTGCGACGGGCCGCTCGAGCTGTCGCAGATCCCGGCCATCGCGGACGTTCCCGTCATGGCCGAGCTCCTGCGCGGCACCGGGGTGGAGGTCGACCTCGACCTCGGGGCCGGTACCTGCCGACTGGAGGCCACGGACCCACATCCCCAGCCCCCGGCCGACGCGGTGCGGCGCATCCGTGCGTCGCTGTCGTGTCTCGGCCCGCTGGTCGGACGGCTCCGCCGGGCGCGGTTGGCACTGCCCGGAGGCGACCGCATCGGTGCCCGGGCGATCGACCTCCACGCGCGCGGCCTGGAGGCGATGGGTGCCAGCGTCCACCACCACCCGGGGGAGGTGGAGGTGATCGCGCCGGACCTGCACGGGGCGATGATCACGCTCGACTTCCCGTCGGTCGGTGCCACCGAGAACCTGCTCATGGCCGCCGTCCTCGCCGACGGACTGACCGTGATCGACAACGCGGCACGGGAACCGGAGGTCCAGGACCTGTGTCGCATGCTGGTCGCGATGGGGGCGAACATCGCCGGCATCGGCTCACCGACGCTGGAGATCGAGGGTGTCGAGCGGCTCGCGCCCGTGCGGTGGGAGACCTGTCCCGACCGCATCGAAGCCGGGACCTACGCGATGGCCGCGGCGGTCACCGGCGGCGACGTCGTCATCGAACGCGTCCGGCCAGCCGACCTGACCCTGCCTCTGATCAAACTGCGAGCGGCCGGCACCGTGGTGGAGGAGGGCGGATCGTCGTTGCGGGTCAAGGCCGACGAGCTCGCCCCCGCCGACGTCGTGACCCTGCCCTACCCGGGCTTCCCGACCGACCTGCAACCGCAGATGATGGTCCTGCTCAGCCAGGCGGACGGCACCTCACGGTGCACGGAGAACGTGTTCGAGTCGCGCTTCTCGTTCGTCCACGAGCTGGCGCGCATGGGCGCCGACATCGAGATCGACGGGCATCACGCGCTGATCCGCGGGCCCGCTCGGCTGCGCGGCGCGACGTTGGCCGGGCTCGACGTGCGCGCCGGCGCCGCGGGCGTCATGGCGGGTCTGGTGGCGGAGGGTGAGACCGTCGTGCGCGACGTCCACCACATCGACCGCGGCTACGCACGGTTCGTCCCGCGACTGCAGGCGCTCGGTGCCGACATCGCGAGGGTCCCCGCCTCGGAGTTCGATGGCTGAGCGGGGTCGCAGCGCTCTGATCGGTGTCGCGCTCGCGATCGCGCTGGTGGGCGCCGACCCGTCCGGGTCGAGTTCGGCCTCGGAGGACGACGTCCACGTCGACGGCGTCGTGCGGCTGCACGCCGAGGACGATGCGGCGATCACGATCGACGGCTCGCGCGCGTACCTCGGCACGGTGGAGCTGCATCCCGACGGGCAGCTGATCAACGAGCTCGACCTCGAGCACTACGTCCAGGGGGTCGCCGAGATGCCGAGCCGGTGGCACGGCGAGGCGCTGAAGGCGCAGGCGGTGGCGGCCAGGACCTACGCCTGGTGGCACGCCGCCCGGGCCGAGGGGCGCAGCGACCTGTGCGCCACGACGGCGTGCCAGGTCTACCGGGGTGTCGAGGTGACCCGCGACGGCGGCGAGCGGTGGGCGGCCGCGGTCGAGCAGACACGGGGCGAGGTGCTCCTGGACGCCGACGGCGGTCCGGTGCTCGCCCGGTACTTCTCGACCTCGGGCGGGCGCACCTTCGACAACGAGGCCGTGTTCCCCTCCACCGGCCCCCGGCCCGAGCTGGTCGGCATCGAGGATCCGGCCGACGAGGTCTCCCCCTACCACCGCTGGACCGCGAGCTTCGACCGTGAGCTGTTCGACGAGCTGCTCGCCCGCGGTGAGACGCTGGCGGCCGCCGTCCCCGTCGCTGACGTCGAGCGGATCGGCGACGTGGACGACCCACGGGCGGACGTCCGGGTGACGGGCGAGGACGGCACGAGCGTCGAGGTCGGTGCGGGCGCGCTGCGCGACTTCCTCTCGCGCGTGGCACCGTCGGTGGACCCGGCGGCCTACCCGGGCAGGACCGAGGGTGGCCTGCGCCGCCTGCCCGCCACGGTGCCCTCGACGCGCTTCGAGATCGAGGTCGACACCGACGAGGTGGTGCTCCACGGCCGCGGCTGGGGGCACGGCGTGGGGATGGGCCAGTACGGCGCCCGGGGGCGGGCCGAGGACGGCGCGAGCTACCGCGACATCCTCGCCCGCTACTACGGGGGGACGGAGCCGACCACCACCGACGAGCTGCCGTCCACGATCCGCGTCGACCTGGACCGTTCCGACGAGGTGACCTTCCGCGGGGAGTCGGCGATCACGATCGAGGACGACGGCGGGGTCGTCGCGGAACGGGCACTGGGGACCTGGACCGCGACCCGTCACGACGGCGGCTGGCAGCTGTCGGCACCGGAGGGCAGCGGAGCCGACCTCGAGGTCGCCGCCACCCGCGACGTCGGCGAGGCCGACGACGCCGTGACGGTCGGGGCCGAGGTGAACAAGCCGGTCGAGCTCACCCTGGAGGTGCACGACGCCGACGGTGAGGCGGTGGTGACCCGGGAGCTCGGCGTCGCCGAAGCGGGATCGCATACGGCGACGTGGCGCTACCTCGACGAGGCCGGCGAGCCCGTGCCCGCGGGTGAGTACGCCGTGCGCCTGACCGGCCGTGACGCCACCGGCACCACGGCGGGAGAGGCCCTCACCGTCAGCGTCCCCGAGCGCTCGGCACCCGCCGGTTCGACCCCGTGGCGCGGGGACGGTTCCCTGGTCGCTCTCGTCGTCGTCGCGGCGATCGCGGTCCCCGTCGCGCTGGCGGCGATCTGGATCGGTACGAGGAAGGCCCGCCGATGAGCTCACCCACCCCGCCGCCCCCACCCGGCGGCACACCCGCCGTCCCGGGTCCGGGCTCCGGTGCGGGGCGACCGAGCGGCGCGGACGCCGGCGGCGACCCGGTGGCCAGCGGTCACGTGCGGACCACCACGCGGACGCCGCTCTCGCACGTGCCCTCCCCCTACGGGCTGTGGATCGCGGCGTTCGCGATCCTGATCTTCTCCGGCCCGAACCTGGCCGTGCTCGCGGCCGGGCAGTTGGCGGACGGCGTCGAGGCCGTGGCGCGGCCGAACTCCGCCCAGCTGGTGTTCTCCCTCGTCGTGACGCTCGTCTTCCAGGTCGCCATCTCCCTCGCTGCGTTGCTGCCGCTGCTCGCCGCCGGACGCCCCTGGTCACGCCTGCTGGGTCCGACGCGAGCCACCGGCGTCATGTGGGCGGTCGGGCTCGGGGTCGGTGTCGGCGTCGTCGTGGCCGCCTTCACCGTGAACGGCACGCTGGCCGTGCTGTTGGAGGTCGAGGAGGGCGTGGAGCAGCAGATCCTGCAGGACGCGCTGGCCGGGGGCGTACCGACCGTGCTCGTCGGCATCATGACGGTGGTGGTCGCGCCGGTGGCTGAGGAGGTGCTGTTCCGGGGCGTGCTGTTCCGGGCCATGGCCGCTCGGCTGGGGCTGTGGGTCGGGGCCGTGCTCTCCTCCGCGGTGTTCGCCGTCATCCACTTCGAGATCCTGTTCTCGCAACCGATCGCCCTCGCCGGCCTGTTCGTCGTCGGCCTGCTGCTGGCGTTCGCGTACCACCTCACGGGCAGCATCGTGGTCCCGATCCTCGGACACGCGGTGTTCAACGCGAGCTCGTTGACGCTGGCGCTGTTCGTCGACCGGTTCGATCTCGAGGACCTCGAGCGGGTGGCGGTGGTCCTGCGTCCGCTGTGGACGGTGGCACGGTCGCTCGGGGCTTGAGCCCGGGGGCGCCCGCCTGCTCGTCCCGGCCCGCCGTGCTCAGTGGCGCAGGAGCCGTTGGGCCAGCCCGTGCCGCCGGACCGCTCGACCCGACCTCGCGGCGCGGGCGTCGAGGCGGGCGGTGGCCCCCTGCAGGTAGCGGGCCCCGAGCCACCGCAGGGGTTCCGGCTCCCACCGGCGCGACCGGTGCCCGACCATCGGCAACGACGCGTAGGGGGTCTCGCCGTGCACGATCAGGTCGGCGATCACGCGGCCGGCGAGGTTGCTCGTGCCGACGCCCTGGCCGGTGTAGCCGTACCCGCCCCCCACGCCCGTGATCGGATCGAAACCGAAGCCCGGGAGCCAGTCACGGGGCATGCCCACCGGTCCGCCCCACGCGTGCGTGAAGGCCACGCCGGTCAGGGGCGGGAACCAGGCGGTGAGCTGCCGGCGCAGCAGCTCGTGGGTCGCGTCGTGGCGGTCGAAGGTGGGGGAGATGCGCGAGCCGAGGTGGTAGGGCGCCCCGCGGCCACCGAACAGCACGCGACCGTCCGGCGTGCGCGACAGGTAGTCCACCGTGAGGCGGTGGGAGGACAGCAGCTCGTGCTCGTGCCACCCGATCCGCGCCCAGCGCGCCGCATCGACCGGCTCCGTCAGCACGATCAGCGAGTACAGCGGGAGCACCGATCGCCGCCGACCGGGCAGCTGGGAGGTCCAGGCCTCGGTCGCCAGCACCACGGCCTCGGCGGTGACGGTCCCGCGCGCCGTGACCACACGGGGTCGGCGGCCGCGCGCGTTCGCCGGCGCGTCCACCTCGCGCGGTAGGACCCGACGCACGCGGGTGCTCTCGACGATGCGCACGCCGTGCCGCTCGACCGTCCTGGCCAGACCACGGACGAGTCGTCCGGGGTGGACCGCCGCGGCGTGGGGGTCGAACAGGGCACCTCTGGCGTCGGCGACGCGGACCCGGCGGGCCAGCGCGTCGGCGTCGAGCAGCTCGATGCCCGCGTCGATGCCCAGCTCGACCATCGCCCGGTGGCCGCTGCGCAGCGCCGGTTGCTCGTGGACGCCGCGAGCGATGCGCAACAACCCGCCCCGCCGTGCCCGGACGTCGATGGCGTCCTCGTCGCAGGCACGCAGCACCTCGTCGACGGTGGCACGCATCGCCTCGGTCACCTCGCGGACCGTGGACGGCGAGGTCCGACGGGCGAGCTCCCGCGGCGTGACCCCCAGGCCGGCGGTGAGCCAGGCGCCGTTGCGCCCCGAGGCACCGAAGCCGGCGATCTCCGCCTCCACGACCAGGACCGAGCGCGACGGGTCGCGCCTGACGAGCTCCCGGGCGGTCCACAGCCCGGTGAAGCCCGCCCCGACGACGACCACGTCGACCTCGGTGTCACCGTCCAGCGGTGACCGGGGTGTCAGGTCGTCGCCGCTGTCGGGGAGCCAGAAGCTCACCCGCTGCTGCTCGCCACGCCCCGAGGTCCAGCGGCGCCTCACGGGACGTCACGGTCCAGCAACGCGAGGGCCAGGCCGAACTCCACGAGGTGCTCGCCGGCGCGGGGGTCGCGCCCGGTCAGCTCACGTATCCGCTGCAGCCGGTAGGTGAGGGTGTGCCGGTGGATGCACAGCTGCTCCGCCGCCGGCCCCGGACGACAGCCGTGGTCCAGGTAGGCCTGCAGCGTGGCGACGAGGTGCCCGGCTTCGCGGCGATCGTGGTCGACGACCGGCCCCAGTACCTGCGTGACGAAGTCCGCCGCACCGAGGTCGTCGCGGATGCCGGCCAGAAGGCCGGGCAGGCCGAGCTGGTCGACGTCGCGGACCGGAGCGGAGGAGGACAGCCGCATCGCCACGTTGGCTTCGCGGAGGGCCGGGCGCAGGGCGTCCGCCTCGGTCTTGATCCGGCTACGGCCGATCCGCACGTCGGACCAGCCCCGGCGCTCAGCCGCCGCCAGGACCAGCTCGGCGGCGTCCGTGGGGTCGGCAACGAGCGCGCAGACCGCGCCGTCGAGGTGGCCGACCACCGGACGGCCCAGCTCCGCCAACGCGTCCTCGACCAGCGTGCACAGCGCGTCGCGGGTCGCGGCCGGACCGGACGTCCGGCGGATCGCGAGCACCCGGTAGCTGGTCAACGGTTTCGCCCCGAGCCGGTGGAGGGTGCGCTCCACGACGGCGGTCGAGCCGCGACCGCTCGCGACCTCCTCGAGCAGCTCGTCGACACGGGAACGGTTCGCGTCGCGGACGGAGCGGTGCCGGGCGATCTCCAGGCTCACCCCGGCCACGCCCTGCTCGAAGAGCAGCTGTTCGTGCTCGAGCAGGGGCTCGTCGCTGACCGCCACGACGACCGCCTCGAGCTGTTCGCCCAGGAGCACCGACGAGCTCGTCAGGGCGCGACGTCCGAAGGCGACGGTCGCGTGGCCGCGGGAACGCGGGAGCGCGTTCCAGAGCTCCGTGGCGCTCACGTCGTCGGCGACCGCATCGGGGTCGGCGCGTGCCAGCTCCAGACCCGTGAAGTCGAAGGCCACGAGCGCGATGCCCGGCATCGTCGCCCCCACGGTCCGGAGAACGCCTCCCAGTCCGTGCTCGCCGATCACCGAGGCCAGCACCTGACGATGGAGGTCGACCGCCCGACGCAGCGTCGCGTAGTGCTGTTCGAAGGCGTGATGGGCGACACGGCGACTGATCGCGATGAACGGGATCTCGTACGGGATCGTGAACAGCGGCAGGCCGAGCTCGTCGCAGGCGGCCAGCATCCCCGCAGGGACCGCGTCGAGGCTGACCCCCATGGCGAACCCGAGCGCGACCACCCCGCGATCGCACACCCCGGCCACGAAGCGTCGCTGCAACTGGTCGCTGTCCTTGACGCCCAGGCCGGTCGTCAGCAGCAGCTCGCCGCCCTCCAGCCACGGGGTCGGGTCCGGCAGCTCGGAGATGTGGGCCCAACGGATCGGACCCCGGGCGTCGATGCCCCGTCCGCCGGCCACGACCTCGGCGCCGAGACCCGGGTCCGCGAGCAGCTCGGACAACCACAGCGCCATCGGGAACCTCGGCTCCGTCGGGCGCCGAGGGTAGCCGCGTGCGGGGCCGGGTGAGCGCGGGACGCTCGGTCCCGGTCGGTCGTCCATCGGGAGCACCACGCCACCGCTCCAACCCGCGAAGGACGCGGAACGTAGCCCGCCGAAGGGGGTCTGGCCTGGGCCGAAGCGCCAGCGCGCCCCGCGGTTCGCTGGCCAACTGGCGAGGTGCATCGTCGTCTGCTCCACCTGGCCAACGCTTCACCCCGGGGACGAGCCACACGTCCAGCGACATCGCCCGGGGTGCGCTCGTAGGGTGCGCGGGCGGCGCGGGGGAGCGCCGTGCAGCCCGCGTGGAGGTGGTGACGCGTCGGCGACCCCCGCTCGGACATCCCCAGCCATCACTCGAGGGAGGCGGACCCCGACATGCGTGAGACGACCAACCTGATCGGCGGCCAGCGCCGACCGGCGACCGGCGGTGAGACCATGGAGCTGGTCGATCCGGCCACGGGCGAGGTGTTCGCGACGGCGCCGCGGTCCGGCTCCGAGGACGTCGACGCCGCCTGTCGGGCCGCCGCCGAGGCGTTCCCGGGCTGGCGTGACGCGACCCCGTCCACGCGCAGCCGGGCGCTGCTGCACGTGGCCGACGCTCTGGAGGAGCACGCCGAGGAGCTGGTCCGCCTCGAGTGCGAGAACACCGGCAAGCCCTTCCGCCTGACGATGGAGGACGAGCTGCCCTCGGGGATCGATCAGATCCGCTTCTTCGCCGGTGCCGCCAGGGTCCTCGAGGGCCGGTCGGCCGGTGAGTACATGGAGAACCACACCTCGATGATCCGGCGCGAGCCGGTCGGGGTCTGCGCGCAGGTCACGCCGTGGAACTACCCGATGATGATGGCGATCTGGAAGTTCGCGCCCGCGATCGCCGCCGGGAACACGGTCGTGCTCAAGCCTTCGGACACCACCCCGCTGTCGACGGTCCACATGGCCGAGCTGATGAGCGAGTTCCTCCCCCCGGGGGTCGTCAACGTCGTCTGCGGTGACCGGGACACGGGTCGGAGCCTGGTCACCCACCCGATCCCCCGGATGGTCTCGGTGACGGGTTCGGTCCGGGCCGGCATGGAGGTGGCGCAGTCCGTGGCGCGCGACCTGAAGCTCACCCACCTCGAGCTCGGAGGCAAGGCGCCGGTCATCGTCTTCGACGACGCCGACGTCGAGAGGACCGCCGCGGGCATCGCCGGCGCCGGCTACTTCAACGCCGGACAGGACTGCACCGCCGCGACGCGCGTGCTGGCCGGACCGAGGATCCACGACGACCTCGTGGCCGCGCTGGCCGACCAGGCCCGAGGGACCTCGACCGGCCCGCCCTTCACGGAGGGCGACGAGCCCGACTTCGGGCCGCTCAACAACGTCGACCAGCACGCGCGGGTCAAGGGCTTCTTCGAACGCAAGCCGGAGCACGTCGAGGTCGTCGCCGGCGGGCACCCGCTGGCCCGTGACGGCTTCTTCTTCGAACCCACGGTCGTCGCAGGGCTGCGACAGGACGATGAGATGAGCCAGACCGAGATCTTCGGTCCCGTGCTCACGGTCCAGCCGTTCACCGACGAGGCGCAGGCCGTGAGCTGGGCCAACGGCGTGGAGTACGGGCTCGCGTCCAGCGTGTGGACCCGCGACCACGGTCGGGCCATGCGGGTCGCCAAGGCGCTGGACTTCGGCGCCGTCTGGATCAACACCCACATCCCGCTGGCCGCGGAGATGCCGCACGGCGGCTTCAAGCACTCGGGCCACGGCAAGGACCTGTCGATGTACGCGCTGGAGGACTACACGCGCATCAAGCACGTGATGAGCGACATCTCGTACTGAGCGGGCGGGTCAGATCAGGAAGGACGGGCGATGGCAACGGACAGCAAGCTCGGCGACGGCCACCTGTGGCTGCACTTCACCAGGACCGGGGACTGGCTCGGGGACAGCCCCAGCATCCCCGTGATCGATCGCGGGGAGGGCTGCTACGTCTGGGACACGGACGGCAACCGCTACCTCGACGGGCTCTCGTCGCTGTTCTGCGCCCAGGTCGGCTACGGGCGGCAGGAGCTGGTCGATGCCGCGAGCAGGCAGATGACCAAGCTGCCCTTCGCCACGAACTGGTCCTGGGCTCACCAGCCCGCCGTCGACCTCGCGGGCAAGCTCGCGGAGATCTTCCCGGGTGACCTGGACCACTTCTTCTTCGTCAACTCCGGCTCCGAGGCGGTCGAATCGGCCATGAAGCTCGCCATGCAGTACCACCAGGCCCGCGGCGAGCACCGGACCAAGTTCATCAGCCGGAACTACGCCTACCACGGCACCACCTTCGGCGCGCTCGGCCTGACGGGCCTGCCGGGGTTGCGCAAGCTGTTCGAGCCGATGCGGCCGGGACACTTCCACGCGCCCAACACCAACGAGTACCGGTGTGCGACGTCGCGGGCGTGCCCGCCATGTGATCTCGCCTGCGCACGCTCGATCGAGCAGATCGTCCAGGCCGAGGGCACCGACCAGGTCGCCGCCATCTTCGTCGAGCCGGTCCAGAACGCGGGCGGCTGCTTCACGCCGCCGGAGGGCTATCTGGAGGAGGTCCGGCGCATCTGCGACGAGTACG
>SKTG01000263.1 GCA_007118045.1 Nitriliruptoraceae bacterium | reverse complement strand
GCCCGTGGGGTGGACGAGGCCGGCGGCGGTCTCGGAAGAAAGTCGGAGCGGAGGCGGGCCGTGAACGAGGTTGAGGGAGCGGTCTCGCTCGGGATCGACATCGGCGGGACCCGTCTGCGCGTCGCGGCGATCGACCCGGACGGACGGATCGTGTCGCGGTCGAGCCGGACCACGCCGGCGACCGACGGGGAGGTGCTGGTGGCGACGTTGGTCGAGCTGCTCGACGAGCTCCCGCCGTCGCCCGTCGGGATCGGGATCGCCGGCCTGGTCGAGCCGGACGGCACCGTCCGCTACGGCCCCAACATCGGTGTCCGCGACCTGCCCCTGGCCAAGCGGTTGCGCGACGCGACGGGGCGCGAGGTCGCGGTGGCCAACGACGCCTCCGTCGCCGCGCTCGCCGAGCAACGCATCGGTGCCGGCAAGGGCGCCCGGGACGTGATCCTGCTCACGCTCGGCACCGGGGTCGGTGGTGGCGTGGTGGTCGACGGTCGGTTGGTGCTCGGCACCGGCGGCTACGCCGGCGAGGTCGGGCACGTCATCGTGGAGGAGCAGGGACGGCAATGCCCGTGCGGCAACCGTGGCTGCATCGAGGCCTACGCCTCCGGCACGGCGATCGGTCTCTCGGCCCGCGAGCACCTGGTCGACCCCACGATCGAGACCGTGCTGCGGGGGCGCGATTCGCTCGAGGGCACCGACGTCACGGCGGCGGCCGAGGCGGGTGACGGGTTCGCCGCCGAGGTGCTCGAGGAGGTCGGACACTGGCTCGGGGTCGCGATCGCGTCGCTGGTCAACGTGCTCGATCCCGCGGTCGTGCTCCTGGGCGGTGGCGCCGCGGAGCACGTCGCACCGTGGGCGCTCCCGCCAGCTCGATCGGCGATGGCTCGGCGCCTGGTCGGTTCCGCCTGGCGGCAGCCTCCGCAGCTCGAGGTCGCCGGGCTGGGCGACGACGCCGGCGTGGTCGGAGCGGCGCTGTTGGCGGCCGACCGGGCCGGCGTGGTCGTCGCACCGCTGGATCCGAAGCTGGCCGACGGTTGATGTGTCCGGTCACCCACGACGTCGGCGGCGGCACGCCTGCGGTCACCGCGGGCTCCCCCCTCGCCGAGCGTGGATCCGACGTGGCCGGCCCCCCGCACCCCACCTCGACGACCTGATCACCGTCCCACGAGGCACCAGTGACCAGCTTCCCGCGCCAGCACGCCCGCACCCGCCGCTTCAGCCTCGGGACCCCGCGGAGCTTCGTTCCCGGCCTCGGCCCCGACGGCCCCGTGGTGCTGTTCCTGCGCACCGACGCGGGGGACGATCCGGTCACCCACCTGTGGCGCCACGACCCGGTGGCGGGCACCACGGAGAAGCTGGTCGATGCCAGGGACGTGGGTGGCGACGGGGACGAGCTCCCGGCGGCGGAGCGGGCCAGGCGCGAACGTGCCCGCGAACAGGCCGGGGGGATCGTCGCCTACGCCGTCGACGATGGGTGCTCGGTGGCGGCGTTCGTGCTCGCCGGACGGTTGTACACCGTTGAGGTCGCCACCGGCCGCGTCGCGGAGCACCCGACCGCCGGGCCGGCCTTCGACGCCCGACCCTCGCCCGACGGTCGGCGGGTCGCCTACCACGCCGCCGACGGGTGTCATGTGATCGACCTGGCGGACGGCCCGGGTGCCCCGGGGACGACCCGGGAGCTGGTCTCCGAGCCGGGGGTGGCGTGGGGACGGGCGGAGTTCGTCGCGGCGGAGGAGATGGGGCGTGGCCGCGGTGCCTGGTGGTCCGGTGACGGGTCGGCACTGGCGGTGACCCGCGTCGACGAGGCCGCGGTCCCGCAGTGGACGATCGCGGATCCCGCCAACCCCTGGCTCGAGCCGACCCGGCACGCCTACCCGGCCGCGGGGACGGTCAACGCCGACGTCTCGCTCTGGATCGTCGAGGTGGCGACGGGGGAGCGGACCGAGGTCACGTGGGACCGGACCCGCGACGAGTACCTGGTCCACGTCGGCTGGGGTGACGACCCCCTCACCCTCCTGGTGCAGCCCCGCGATCAGCGTGCGGCGCGGGTGTTGACCGCCGATGCGACCAGCGGATCGACCACGGTGGTCCGGGAGTGGACGGACGATGCGTGGGTGGAGCCGGTCCCGGGGACCCCGAGCTGGCTCGGCTCCCGGCTGTTGACGGTCGAGGACCGACCGGAGCTCGGTGAGGGCGGGACCCGGGCACTGTGCATCGAGGGGCGACCGGTCACCCCCGTCGGGCTCCAGGTCCGTGAGCTCGCGCCGGGCCGTCGGCGGCGGGACGGCGACGCGTCGTCGACGGACGCCGTCGATGCGCTCGAGGTCCTCGCCAGCCCGGCGGACGACCCCACATCGGTGCAGCGCTGGTCGTCCGACGGTGACCCGGCCGACCCGGGATCGTCGTGGTCCCGGACCGGGCCGGAGGGACCGGGCCTGGTCTCCGTCGTCGTGGGCCGCCGCGGAAGCTCGGTCGTGGGCCGCCGCACCGAGGGTGACCTCGACGCCTGGGCTCCGCCCGAGGTCGTGGTGCGCGCCACGTTGGCGGCGGCCGCACCCGAGGTGACCGTGAGCTGTGCACGCATCGACGGCACCGACCGCGTCGAGCACCACCTCGAGGGGGTCGCCGAGACCCCGGTCGTCGTCGCCCGGCCTCGCATGATGGAGCTCGGTGGGCGGCGCCTGCGCGCCGCCCTGTTGCTGCCCGAGGACGACGACACCGGGCCGCTGCCCGTCCTGCTCGATCCCTATGGCGGACCTCACGCCCAGCGGGTCCTCGCCGCGCAGGCCCCGTACCTCACGTCACAGTGGCTCGCCGACCAGGGCTTCGCGGTCCTCGTCGTCGACGGGCGTGGCTCACCCGGTCGTGGTCCCGCGTGGGAGCGCGCCGTGCACCGCGACCTGGTCACGCCGGCGCTCGAGGACCAGATCGACGCGGTCCACGCCGCCGCAGAGCTGGAACCGCGGCTGGACCTCGGGCGGGTGGCCATCCGGGGCTGGTCGTTCGGCGGTTACCTCGCGGCCGCGGCCGTGCTGCGACGTCCCGACGTCTTCCGGGCCGCCGTGGCGGGGGCCCCGGTGACCGATTGGCGCCTGTACGACACGTACTACACCGAGCGGTACCTCGGGCACCCGGACGAGCAGCCCGGCGCCTACGTCCGTTCCAGCCTCGTGGACGCCGACGGTCAGCTGTCGCAGGCGCGGCCATGGGATGCGGTGGCCCCGCCGGGGCTGCTGCTTATCCACGGCCTGGCGGACGACAACGTGGTCGCGGCGCACGCGCTCCGGTTGTCCTCGGCGCTCCTGGCGGAGGGCCGCGACCACAGCTTCCTGCCCCTGTCGGGGGTGACCCACATGACGCCACAGGAGGTCGTGGCCGAGCGGCTGCTGACGCGCCAGGTCACGTTCCTGCGGCAGGCGCTCGGTTGCCGAAGATGACGGTCACCGATCGGGCGATCGGCCGAGACCGCCAGCGATGGGACCAAGCCAGCCGTGGGACCGAGCCAGCGGTGAGACCCGGCCCGCGGCGCGAGCCGCACCTAGCGCGGGCCGTCGCGTCCGTCGTCGCCGCCGCGCTGCTGAGCCCGCTTGCCGATGAAGTAGACCAGCCCGCCGACCACGATGATCCCGAGGAGCGGTCCACCGGGGAAGCGCGTCAGCAAGCCGAGGAGCAGCAGCGCGCCCAGCACCAACGCGACCGGCTTGGCGATCCGCGTGAGCCGCTCGGAGGCCATCTGCTGCGGGCTCTTCTCGGGTTCGTTGTCCGCGCCCTTGACGGGACGCACCTTGCGCGCCGACCGGGGTGGCCCGCTGGCCTTGGGCTGCCGGGCCGCCTTCGCGATCTGGTCCATGTTGGCGACCAGCTGCCGATGGGCCTCGTCGGACTGGTCCGCGGGCACGCTGACGAGCACACCGTCCTTGGTCCGTTTGGCGTCCGGGTCGAGGCCGGCCTGCTGCAGGACCTCGAGCAGGACGGTCGCCTGCTCGGCGGGCCACGTTCCCAGTTCCTCGGCCACGGATCCTCCGCCCTGCACTCGTCGGGCAGCGTGACGTCCCCATCCCGTTCCCGATCGCGTCGGCACGGCCGACCGGCCAGGGGGCGCGAGGCTCGACGCTCCTCGGTGACCTCCGTAGGCTACCTGGCGGCGAGGAACGCCCGACGCGTCGACGGTCCGCGGGGACCGAGCGACGTCAACGGGAACCCGCCTGGGAGCCACCGAGGAGTACCACGTGCCGGGTATGACAGATGCGCCCCGGATGTATCGCGGCCTGCGACGCATCCTCCCCCCGCTGGTCAACCCCTACCTGCACGTGCAGGTCGAGGGGTTGGAGCACGTCCCGGACCGCGCGCCCGCGATCCTGGCCAGCAACCACCTGTCGTTCATCGACTCGATCGTCGTGCCGATGAACGTCACCCGACCCGTGTACTTCCTCGGCAAGTCGGACTACTGGGACTCGTGGCGCACCCGGTGGTTCTTCCAGGGCACCGGTGTCGTCCCGGTCGAGCGAGGTGGCGAGGGCAAGGCGGACGCCAGCCTGCGCACGGGGGTCCGGATCCTGCAGGCCGGTGATCTGCTCGGCATCTACCCGGAGGGCACGCGCAGCCCCGACGGCCGGCTCTACCGCGGCAAGACCGGCCCCGTGCGCATGGCGTTGGAGGCCGGGGTCCCCATCGTGCCGTGCGCGGTGGCCGGGACCGACCTCGCGCTGCCGACGGGGGCGTACCTACCCCGGCGCGAACCCGTGCGGGTCCGCTACGGCCAGCCGCTCGACCTCTCGCGCTACCGCGACCGACGCTCGGATCCGTTCGTCCTGCGGTCGGCGACGGACGAGCTGATGTACGAGATCATGCTGCTGAGCGGGCAGGAGTACGTCGACGAGTACGCGTCGAAGGTCAAGTCCGGGGCCGTGGACCTCTCCCTGGACGACCTCGGCTCGGGTTCGACCGATCCGGGGCCGACCCGTCACGATGACACCGGCGGGCGCGCCGCCTCATGAGGCGGCGCGCCGAGCGGGTCGCGCGTCAGCTGTCCCGCCGCAGGTCCAGCGAGGCCGAGTTGATGCAGTAGCGCAGGCCGGTGGGCTGGTCCGGCGCGTCCTCGAAGACGTGGCCCAGGTGGCCACCGCACGAGGCGCACCGGACCTCGGTCCGGCGCATGCCGAGCGAGCGGTCCTCGTGGACCTCGACCGCATCCGACTCGGTGGGGGCGTAGAAGCTCGGCCACCCGCAGTGCGCGTCGAACTTGGTCTCGGAGCGGAACAGCTCCGTGTCGCAACCGGCGCAACGGTAGGAGCCGCTCGCGTCCTCGTCCCAGTACGCGCCGGTGAACGGTCGCTCGGTGCCGGCCTCACGCAGCACGTGGTACTGCGCCGGCGAGAGCCGCTCCCGCCACTGCTCCTCGGTCAACCCGGTGCGTTCCGCCACGGTCTCGCTCTCCTCGCCGACGTCACCCCGAGGGTACGAGCCGAGCGTACGAGCGCGGCGCCGTCCCTGGACGGCTCGCCCCGCGTCGGTCAGCCGGTGTGCGGCCCCAGGCGGGCCGCGGCCGACGGCGCCAGCACCAGCTCGTGACCGAGCAGCAGCACCCGGTGGTGCTGGGCGGCGAGTCGCTCGTCGTCCGTCGTGGCGGCGAGGTGTTCACGGTGGTCGAGCAGGACGGTCAGGGCGTGCCCGACGGCCGAGTGGCCGTCGACGCCGGCGTGGACCGGAACGCCCCAGCTCCGACCCCGCTCCCCGTACTCGATCGGATGGATCTCCACCTCGGTGCGGCAACGGCGACGGTGCGCGTCGGCGAGGACGATCAGCAGGACCGGGGTACGCAGGTCGGCTTCGGCGCTCACGGGCGGGATCGGGTCCGCTGTCGACCAGGCACGGCCCGGCAGCGCGAGCACGATCCGGTCCGCGCCCATGGGCAGCAGCAGGGCGAGCAACTCGATCAGCGCCTGCAGCAACTCGTCTCGGGCCACCGGGCGCACCACGGCCGTGCCCACCGCCTCCTCGCCGGCGTAGGCCCCGAGCAACGATCTCGCACGACCGCGGCGGTCCAGGTCGGAGTCGACGATCTCGAGCAGCTCCGGGACCGCGGCGGGCCACGAGCCGAGGGGACGGGGATCGATCATGGCGCGTCCGGGCGTCGAGCACCCGCGGGCCCGGGTGCGGGACCGACAGGCTGCCCCCGACGCGCACACCGGCCCCGACGGGCTCAGCCGGGGTTGTGGACGACGGCCGCGACGGGGGACCGCCGAGGTCGTGGACGCCGGCTCGATGGCGTCCGCAGGGACGGTCGACGACGACCCAGCACGGGTCGCGCCGGGGCCCGCCGCCCGGGCTCAGCTCTCCACGACGTGGGCCCAGCCGTTCGAGCGGTTGACGGCCTCCCGCCAGCCATCGATCAACCGTCGGCGCTCGTGGCGCTCCATCCGCGGCTCGAAGCGGCGTTCGAGCTCCCACACGTCCTTCAGGTCGTCCGTCGAGGACCACACGCCGGCTCCGAGCCCGGCCAGGAACGCCGCACCGAGCACCGTCGTCTCCGCGTTCCGGGGCCGCAGGACGGGCACGCCGAGCAGGTCCGCCTGCAGCTGGCAGAGCAGATCGTTCCTGGCCGCACCTCCGTCGACGCGGAGCTCCTGCATGTCCTGCTTGGACTCGCGTTCCATGAGCTCGCCCACGTCCAGGGTCTGGTAGGCCATCGCCTCGAGGGCCGCCCGCGCGAAGTGCCGCCGGTCGGTGCCCCGGGTCATGCCGACGATGAGCCCCCGCGCGTACTGGTCCCAGTGGGGTGCGCCGAGGCCGGCGAACGCGGGGACGAGGTAGACGCCGTCGTTGCCGTCGGGCAGCTGCGCGGCGAGCGTCTCCGTCTCCGCGGCCGAGTCGATGATCCCGAGCTGGTCGCGGAGCCACTGCACGGACGCGCCCGTGACGAAGATCGCCCCTTCGAGCACGTAGGTCGGCACGCCGTCGAGCTGCCACGCCACCGAGGTCAGCAGGCCGTTCTGGGACTCCACCGCCTCGTCGCCGGTGTTGAGCAGCATGAACGAGCCGGTGCCGTAGGTGTTCTTGGAGGTCCCGCGTTCCCAGGCGCCCTGACCGAACAGCGCCGCCTGCTGGTCCCCGGCGATGCCGGTGATCGGTGCCTCGATGCCGAGGAAGGCGTCGGGGTCGGTGGTCCCGAAGTGACCGGCCGTGTCGCGGACCTCGGGCAGCAGCTCGGCCGGTACCTCGAGCAGCTCCTGCATCGAGGTGCTCCAGCGCCCACGGCGCACGTCGTAGAGCATGGTCCGTGAGGCGTTCGAGGGCTCGGTCACGTGTTCGCGTCCCGCCGTCATCCGCGTGACCAGCCAGGTGTCCATCGTCCCGAAGGCGAGCTCGCCCCGCTCCGCCCGATCCCGCGCGCCCTCGACCTCCTCGAGGAGCCACGCCACCTTGGTCCCGGAGAAGTAGGCGTCGACCACGAGCCCGGTCTTGCGGCGGATCGTGGCGCCGTGGCCCGCCGACTTCAGCCGGTCCGAGCGATCGGCGGTGCGGCGGTCCTGCCAGACGATCGCGGTGTGGATCGGCTCGAGCGTCTGCCGATCCCACAGCAGCGTGGTCTCACGCTGGTTGGTGATGCCGATGCAGGTGACGTCGTCCGGGGAGAGCTCGGCACCGTCCAGAGCGGCCCGGCAGGCGTCCTTGGTCGCCTCCCAGATCTCGTCGGCATCGTGCTCGACCCACCCCGGCCGTGGGAAGTGCTGGGTGAACTCGCGGTACCCCGTGCTCAGCGTCGCGCCGTGCTCGTCGATGACGAAGCCTCGGACACCCGTGGTGCCCTCGTCGATGGCCAGGATGCGAACCGCCACGTGGCTCTCCCTTCCGGTGCTCGGACGGGGTCACCCTAGGCTGCGCTGACCCGATCCACCTCCCCGAAGGCCGACCCGATGCCCCCACCCGGTGTCGCCGCGTCCGACCGCGACGGCCTGGCGCGGCTGGCCACCGAGGTGGCCCTGTCGGCCGGTTCGCTGCTCGAGGGGTTCGCGCGGCGACGGGCCGAGGGCGGCGATCTGGACGTGTCCGCCAAGAGCTCCGCGAGCGACGCCGTCTCGGAGGCCGATCGCGCGACCGAGCGGCTGATCGCCGAACGACTCGCCGCCGAACGACCCGACGACGGGCTGCTCGGGGAGGAGGATCAGGCGGGCCGGTCCAGCACCTCCGGACTGACGTGGGTCGTCGATCCGCTCGACGGCACCGTCAACTTCCTGTACGGCATCCCGATGTGGTGCGTGTCCATCGCCTGCGTCGACGAGCACGGCCCGTTGGTCGGCGTCGTGCACCATCCGTGGTCGGGCGAGACGTTCACGGCCGTGCGCGACGGCGGCGCGCGGGTCCGTCGTGCGGACGGGGACGAGGCCACGCTGCACGTCACCGCCGTCGACGACGCCACCAACGCGCTCGTCGCGACCGGGTTCGGCTACGAGCCGGCGATCCGGGCCGCGCAGGGCCGCGACGTCGCGGCCCTGCTGCCCCGCGTGCGGGACGTGCGTCGCGCCGGCTCGGCCGCGCTCGATCTGGCCTG
>SKTG01000376.1 GCA_007118045.1 Nitriliruptoraceae bacterium | reverse complement strand
GGGCGAGCGGATGTTCCCGGTGTCCGGGGACCGGACGACCGTGACCGTCCGGCAGCCGGCTCAGAGCCCCACGCAGCGGCCGAGCTCGGTGAGCGTGTTGCCGCACGCGGTCTGCAACGCCCGCAGCGTGAGCCCGAACGCGAAGAAGGAGCCCCAGGCCAGCCCGACGTACTCCCGGGTCTCGCGGCGCAGGCCCGCCAACCGACCGCCGACGATCGCCACCAGCGGGAACAACGAGCCGTACAGGTAGTGCAGCCACGCGAGCGGTTCGCCCACGACGCGACGGCCGATCAGGAGCAGGATCAGGCCGCTGACCGTCTGCAGGACGAGCAGGTTCTCGGTCCAGTGCTGCACGGCCCACAACGGCGTGGGCGTCTCCGTGCGGCCGAGCACCCGGAGCACGAGGGCCCATAGCATGACGAGCACGAACAACGCGACGATGACCGCGCCGAGGTAGCGGTGCAACAGCGTCAATCCGGCGCTCCGGCGAGTGTCGAGGTGGGTCGTCCCGGCTCCACGACCCCGTCGGCCAAGCGGAGCGTACCGAGCAGGCTCCGGTGGACCGGGAGCGGACCCGGAGATGGCCCGTGAGGAGGACGCGCCGGGACGCCGTCGAGCTAGCGTGAGGTCGATGAGCACGTCACCACCCTCGACACCGCCCTCGACGTCGACCGCCCGCGACGGCCTCGCCGCGCGTGACGCCTCGGAGCCGCGCGTCCGAAGCCGCGGAGCCGACGGGGCGGGGGACGAGGCCGCCGAGCAACGGTCGTCGACGCAGCTCGATCCCGCTCGGCGTTCGACCGAGCCGCGCCCGCCGTGGACGGACGTGGGCCTGGCGGCCGGGCTGGCGCTCGTGGCCGCGGTCGACCTCGCCGTCGATCCGCGTGGCTCCGCCCTCCTGCCCACCGGGTCGGCCTGGCTCGTGTGGCCGGTCTGGCTGGCGATGTTCGTCCCGCTCGCCTGGCGACGCGTGCGGCCGCTGACGACGATGACGATCACCGGGTGTGCCACGGGTCTGTTCGCTGTCGTCGGGGTGCCCCCCGGGGCCGCCATCACAGCGGTCGTGGTGGCGTTGTACTCCGTCGCTGCCTACGGGCGTCGGACGGACGGGGTGGTCTCGCTGGCCATCTCCGGCTTCTTCATCGTCACCGCCTACCTGTCCGCCTGGTGGCAGGGCCACGAGGTGGTGTCGGCCATCGGCCTGACCCAGTTCCTCGTCAACCTGTTCGCCTTCGCCGGCGTGTGGGCACTCGGCGACCGGACGCGGGTGCGTCGCCTGATCGTCGCCCAGCTCGAGGCCCGGGCGAAGGAGGCCGAACGCAGCCAGCAGCTCGCCGCCCAGCTCGCCGTCGCGGACGAGCGCCGCCGGATCGCCCGCGAGCTGCACGACGTCGTCGCGCACGCGGTCAGCGTCGTGGTCGTGCAGGCAAGTGCGGGCCGCCGCGTCGTCGCACGCGACCCCGACGCGGCGGGTCGCGCCCTCGCGGCCATCGAGGGGACCGGTCGTGACGCCCTCGGGGAGCTGCGGCACCTCGTGGGCGTCCTGCGCGAGGACGACACCCCCGGTGACGAGCGGTCCCCGCAACCCACGCTGGAGACGCTGCCCGAGCTGGTCGGCCGGCTCCGGGAGGTGGGGATCCCCGTCACGCTGCGCGACCACGGAGATGCCCGTTCGGTTCCGCCGGGGGTCGCCGTGTCCGCGTACCGGATCGTCCAGGAGGCCCTGACCAACGTCCTCAAGCACGCCGGTCCCGTCGAGGAGGTCCTGGTGGAGGTCGTCCGGCACCCGGACCGGCTCACCGTCGCGGTCGAGGACGATGGTGACGGGGCGGCGATCGGCGCCGGCGCCGAGGGCAGCGGCCTGCTCGGCATGCGCGAACGGGCGGCCGTGTTCGGGGGCAGCCTGCGAGCCGGACCGCGCCCGGGCGGCGGCTTCATGGTCCGAGCCCGCCTCCCCTACACGGTGACCGGCGGAGCCACCACCTCGGGTCCCGGGGAGCCGCTCGACGAGCGACCCGAGGAGCGACCGGACGAGCGACCGGACGAGCGACCCGAGGGGCGACCCGAGGAGCGACGATGATCACCGTCGCGATCGTCGACGACCAGCAGCTCGTCCGCGCCGGCTTCCGGCTCATCCTCGAGGCCGAGGACGACCTCGAGGTGGTCGGCGAGGCCGCCGACGGGATCGCCGCGACCGAGCTGATCGAGAGGACGGGCTGCGACGTGGCCCTGGTCGACGTGCGGATGCCCCACCGCGACGGCATCGAGACCACCAGACGGCTCGTCGCCGCGGGGGTGTCCACGCGGATCGTCATCCTGACCACCTTCGACCTCGACGAGTACGTCTTCTCCGCGTTGCGAGCCGGGGCCAGCGGGTTCCTGCTCAAGGACACCCCGCCGGCGCAGTTGGCGACCGCGGTCCGCACCGTCGCGGCAGGCGACGCCCTGCTGTCGCCGTCGGTGACGCGGCGGGTCGTGGGCGCCTTCGTGGCCGGCGCCCCGGCCGGCGCGGAGCTGACCAGGCCGGCGGAGCTCGACACGCTCACCACGCGCGAACGCGAGGCCCTCGCGCTGCTCGCGCGCGGCCTCAGCAACGCGGAGATCGCCGAGCGGTTCGTCGTCTCCGAGACCACGGTCAAGACCCACGTCGGTCGCGTCCTCGCGAAGCTGTCGCTGCGCGACCGGGTCCAAGCCGTCGTCTACGCCTACGAGCACGGGGTCGTCCGCGCCGGGGTCGGCTGAGGTGGTGGGCTCGCGGGTGACTGCCTAGCATCGCCGGAGCCGGCCGAACGGGTCGGTCCGACGACACCCGGGAGGTCCCTCGTGCTCGCTGCCTTCTCCGTCAGCCCGCTCGGCGGCGACGACGACTCGGTCGGGGACGTCGTCGCCGGCGTGGTGCGCATCGTGCGCGAGAGCGGGTTGCCGAACGAGACCTCGGCGATGTTCACCACCGTGGAGGGCAGCCCCGGCGAGGTCTTCGAGCTGTTGCAGCGGTGCCTGACCTACGCGGAGGCGCACGCCCCGCGCGTCTCGGTCGTCGCCAAGCTCGATCACCGCCCGGGCCACGACGGCGCCCTCACCGGCAAGGTGGAACGCGTCGAGCAGGCGCTGGCCGAGGGGACCGATCCCGGGGTGTGAGCGCCTCGGAGGGCCGGGTGGTCGTCCGCCGTGGCACGGTCGATGTCCGGCGCCGATCGCTCCACAGGTGTGCCCGGCCCCGCCGGAAGGGGCCTAGACCGCCGGCTAGACCGCCTCGGACGGCGCCGAGCGGGTGGGTTCTCGGCGTGAGGTCACCCAGGCGCCGACCAGCACGAGCAGGGTTCCCGCCACGGCCAAGGGGTGGACGGACTCACCCAGCGCGAGCACGCCGAGCACGATCGCGACCACGGGGACGAAGTAGATCGCGATGGACCCGCGCGGTCCGCCCACGCGGCCGACCAGCGTGGCCATGAGCACGAAGGCGACGCCGGTGCCGAGCACACCGAGCGGGACCATGGCCAGCGCCGGCCCCCACGCGAACCGTGAGCCCGGGAGGGCCGCGATGCCGAAGGGCACGATCACGACCAGCGCGAACAGCTGCGCACGGAACAGCACCGGCAGCGCCCCGTAGCGCTGCTGCAACGGCACGGCGAGGTTGGCGGAGAGCCCGTAGAGCACGATCGCGAGGAACACGAGCCCGGTACCGAGCGCCGTGCGCGCCGTTCCGGACTCCGCCAACCGGCCGACGGGCAGCTCCGGCAGGGAGACCGCCACCACGCCGACGGCACCGATCACCAGCCCGATCGCCTGGGTCCGGCCGGGTAGACGTCGCAGCAGCACCGCCGACCACGCCGCGACGGTCAGCGGCATGGCGCCGTTGACCATGCCGGCCACGGACGAATCGATCCACTGCTGCGCGACCGGGAACAGCAGCAGCGGGATCCCCATCCAGCTGACACCGAGCAGCGCGACCCTCGGCAGGTCGTCACGGTCGATGCGCGTGCGACGTGCGCTGGGGACCATGGCGAGCGCCAGCGCACCGAGGCCGACCCGGAAGGTCGTCACCAACCCGGGTGCGAACGCCCGCAGGCCGATCTCCATGAACAGGAAGGAGGAGCCCCAGACGGTGGCGATGAGCGCGAGCAGCCCCCACTCGCGCGGCCCGAACGCCTCGAGGTTGGTGCCCACGCTGGTCGAGAGCAGGCGCGGCCGTGCTGGCCCGGAGGCGTCGGCGGTGGACATGGGGGACCCGGGGGAGCGACGGAACGCGTTCGGGATGCCGGACGCGGAGGTCAGGTTAGCGACCTCGCCCACGTCCGCGGGACGGGGTCGACGTCCCGTCCGCGGCCGACTACAAACGGTGCGGCCGGTGCGTCGCCGGTCAGGAATCAGGAGGAGGTCCCGGTGCGGATCCGTACGGTGCTCACGCTCTCGATCGGTGCGGCGGCCGGTGCCGCGGGCATGTACCTCAGCGACCCCGAGCACGGCCAGCAGCGCCGTCGGGAGGCCCGGCGGCATGCCGCCGACCGAGCCCGGGAGGGCGGGGTTCGCCTGGCCGTCGACGCGAAACGGCGGGCCGAGGAGCTCGCGCTCGCGGCGGTGGCCGGCTACCAGGAGGCCCGCGCGGACGGCAGCGACCGATCCAGGTCGCACGAACCGGACGTGGCCGCTCCGACCGACCTCGGGCACCGCGCCGGCGCGGCGCGGACGACCGCCGGGTCGCGGTGACCGGTTCGTTCCGGACCGGGACGAGCACCTATCGTGTGCCGACCGGCGGCGAGGGAGCCATGACGTGGACCTGGGACTGAGCGAGCGCGGCCAACGGCTGCGGGAGGAACTGCAGGACTTCGTGACGACGCGGGTGATCCCGAACGAGGGCACCTACCAGGAGCAGATCGAGGCCGCCGGCGACCGCCACCACCACCCGGCGATCATGCAGGAGCTCAAGGCCGAGGCCCGCTCGCGCGGGCTGTGGAACCTCTTCCTCCCCGACGAGGAACGCGGCGCCGGGCTGACCAACCTCGACTACGCCCACCTGGCCGAGCTCACGGGGCGATCGGTCGTGATCGCTCCCGAGGCCGTCAACTGCAACGCCCCCGACACCGGCAACATGGAGGTGCTGCACCTGTTCGGCTCCGCCGAGCAGCAGCAACGGTGGCTCGAGCCCCTGCTCGAGGGCGAGATCCGGTCCTCCTTCTTCATGACCGAACCGGACGTGGCCTCGTCCGATGCCCGCAACATCCGCTCCCGCATCGAACGCGACGGCGACGAGTACGTGATCAACGGCCGCAAGTGGTGGTCCACGGGTGCGGCCAGCCCACGCTGCGAGGTGGGCATCTTCATGGGTGTCACCGACCCGGATGCGGAGCCCTACCGCCAGCAGTCGATGGTGCTGGTGCCGATGGACGCACCGGGCGTCGAGGTCGTGCGGGAGCTCCCGGTCTTCGGCCACTACGACGGCCACGGCGGTCACCCCGAGGTGGCCTTCGAGGACGTGCGGGTCCCCGCCAGCAACCTGATCGCCGGCGAGGGTGACGGCTTCGCCATCGCGCAGGCCCGGCTCGGCCCCGGACGGATCCACCACTGCATGCGCATGATCGGCATGGCGGAGCGCGCGTTCGATCTGATGTGCGAGCGCGCCCTGGTCCGCGAGCCCTTCGGGCAGCCCATCGCGCGGCAGGGGATGTTCCAGCACTGGATCGCCCAGGCACGTGTCCGCATCGAGCAGGCTCGGCTCCTCACGCTCAAGACGGCCCATCTGATGGACACGGTGGGGACCCGGGGTGCGCGGATGGAGATCGCCGCCATCAAGATCGTCGCGCCCTCGATGGCCGAGTGGGTGCTCGACAAGGCGATCCAGACCTACGGTGGCGGCGGGTTCACCGACGACCAGCCGCTGGCGATGATGTGGGCGCACGCGCGCACGCTGCGGATGGCCGACGGACCGGACGAGGTGCACGAGATGGCACTGGCCCGCCGCGAGCTCAAGCCCTACCAGCAGCGGGACTGACATCACCCCACGCCCGTCCGTGGGGTCCGGAGGAGCGCGCTTGTCGTTCCAGGACCGCAAGCACCGCCTCGAGGTGGCGGCCGGCCGCCACCTCGCCTACCTGGACGAGGGCGAGGGTCCGCTCGTCGTGCTGCTGCACGGCAACCCCACCTCGTCCTACCTCTGGCGGGAGGTGATCCCGCCGCTCGTTGCCGCCGGCGCCCGGTGCGTCGCACCGGATCTGCTGGGCATGGGTGACTCGGACGGGCTCCCCGACAGCGGCCCGGAGCGCTACACGTTCGCCGAGCACGCCGAGCACCTCGGCGTCCTCCTCGATCGGCTCGTCCCTGCCGAGGGAGCGGTGCTCGTGCTCCACGACTGGGGCTCCGCGCTCGGCTTCCACTGGGCCCACCGCCACCCGGACCGGGTCCGGGGCCTGGCCTACATGGAGGCGCTGGTGCGTCCGTTCACCTGGGACCAATGGCCCCGGTCGTCCCGGAGGATCTTCCAGGCGATGCGCTCCGAGGAGGGCGAGCGCCTGGTGCTGGAGGAGAACGCCTTCGTCGAGCGCATCCTGCCAGCCAGCGTCCTGCGCGAGCTCGGCGAGGAACAGATGGCCGAGTACCGGCGGCCCTTCGCGCAGGCCGGTGAGTCGCGTCGCCCGACACTGACCTGGCCGCGGCAGCTGCCGATCGACGGCGAGCCCGCGGACGTCCACGACCTCGTGGCCGGCTACAGCGCGTGGCTCGCCGAGGACGGGCGGACACCGAAGCTGTTCGTCGACGCCGACCCCGGCTCGATCCTGGTCGGCTCGCAGCGCGAGTTCGCCGCCGGCCTGCCCAACCAGACCCGCGTCACCGTCCCGGGCAGCCACTTCGTGCAGGAGGACAGCGGCCGGCTCATCGGCGAGGCGACGGCCGCGTGGCTGGCGGACGTGGGCGTGCTCCGCTGACGGCCGCCGTCAGCCGAGCCCGAGGGCCGACGGGAGCGGAGGCGCTCAGAGGGGCTGGTCCGCGGGGCCGCCGCCGATGCCGGTGACCGCGAAGAACACCAGCGTCCCCACGATCAGCAGGACGAGCAACCCCCACCAGGCGTAGACCTGCAGCTGTCGACGCCGAGCACGTTTGCGGGCCGCTTCCGCTCGCTGCCTCCGCCCGGGGGTCGGCCGACCCTTCGGTGCGGGGCGGCCCTTCTGGGGTCCGCTGCGATCGTCCGGTCCCGCGTCACCTCGCGCGTCGGCCTGGTTCCTGCGACGTGCCACCTCGTCCTCCTCGCGACGGTTGCTCCCGGGGCGGGCGCCGGTCCCGGCCCACCCTATCCTCGCGTGCCGGCGGGCCATCGACCCGGAAGGCGTGGGGACATGACACGGCGGGTGGTCGGCGCGGACGGCTGCCCCTCGGGTTGGGTCGCCGTCGCCCTCGAGGCCGGGGCGGTGGCCGACGTCGAGGTGGTCACCCGCCTCGACGAGGTGCTGACGCGGCGACCTGCTGCCGTGGCCGTGGACATGCCCATCGGCCTCGTCGACGGTGCGCGGGACGCCGACCGTGCCGCCAGACGGTTGCTGCCGGGACGTGCCAGCAGCGTGTTCGCGGCACCGCCACGGTGCGTGGTCGACGCGGCTCGTCGCGGCGAGTTGCCCGACCACGCCGCAGCCACCGCCCTCGCCGAGCGGACGACCGGGAGCGGACTGAGCATGCAGGCGTGGAGGCTCGTGCCCAAGATGGTGGCGGTCGACGACCTGGCCGCCAGCGGGCAGGCGATGCTGGAGGTGCACCCCGAGGTCGCCTTCGCGGTGCTGGTGGGGGAGAGCCTGCCGCGCAAGCGCACGTGGGCGGGGATCACGACGCGTCGCGCGGTGCTCGCCGGCGTCGGGCTCGACCTGCCGGACCGGTTCCCCGGTGACGAGGAGGCGGCCCCGGACGACGTCGTCGACGCGGCCGTGTGCGCCTGGGTCGCGGACGGAGCCGCAGCCGGACAGCTGCTGCTGTCGATCCCCGAGCGGACCGAGCAGCTCGACCACGGCCGCCCGATCGTGATCACCGCGCGACCGGCGCCACCGGTCGTCCCGGGCCCACGTCGCGGCCGGGAGGCGTAGCCGCGACCCGATGTCGGGTACCGCCACCGGTCGTTCCGGGCCCACGGCGCGGCGGGGTCGTCGCGGCGGGGTGGGGTAGCCGCGACCCGCGGCTCGGTACCGTCACCGCCATGCGAGCCCCAGGTCCCGTCCCCGTGCTGCTCTGCTCGTTCGTGCTGGTCCTCGCCGCCTGCGACGACGATCCCGGTGTCGACGACCCCGCGCCGGAGGCTCCGGCGCCGGACGAGCCCGAGCCGGACGACGAGCCGGGGACCGCCGAGGAGGGAGCGACGGGCGAGGAGCCGGACGACGACCCGGACGACGACCTCGACGACGAGCCGTCCGACGATCCCGATCCGGAGACCGACGAGGACGGGGAGGTGGCCGCCCCCGACCTCGCCGTCGACGTCGCGCTGACCGAGGTCGCGAGCATGTCCTCGCCCACGGCGGGGGCGGTGGGTCCGGACGGCACGATGTACCTGGCCGAGCGCGCCGGCAGCGTCCATCCGCTGACGGAGGACGGGCTCGGGCCGGCCGTGCTCGACTACGCGGACCGGACCACCACGGACGGGGAACGGG
>SKTG01000118.1 GCA_007118045.1 Nitriliruptoraceae bacterium | reverse complement strand
CGCTCTACGACACGGAGGGCTACCGCCCCAAGCTGCGCCAGGTGGCCGGCAAGCCGATGTTCCTGTACTGAGCTGAGAGGGCGTTCCTCGACGAAGACGTCGGGGCTCGAGCCGGCATCGCGGGCCGCCTCGAAACGCAGGGGTGTCCGCGGCCGGCTCGGCCGAACGTCGGTTCACATGCAGCACGCTGCTGGTGCGACGCCCCTTCTCGAGCTTCCTGCTCCCGCATGTCGCGCTCCCACCTGTGTGCACGACCGGCACGGTCAGTAGCACCACCTCGTGACCGGCATCGACCAGCCCATCGGGGAGCTGGGGAGGCTCGGCGGCGTCCAAGATCAGTGGTCCCACGCCCAAGCTATGTCAGCCCGCGTCCCGCGCCTCGGGCCGCGAGACGGTGGCGAAGGGGCTGAGTTGGAACCAGGTCCTGACCTGGCGTCGCAGCTCGGAGGGGCCGCGCAGCTCGAGCCTTGAGGTACGTACCGCATCGTCCCAGCCCAGCTCTCCGCGCCAGATGCGGACGAGGGTTCCGGTGGATGCCTGCATCGTCAGGTCGGTGCCGAAGCCGGGGTCGTAGTCGCACACGTCGGCCTCGTGCTGGTCGAGGACCAGCCACCAGTTGCGCAGCTGCGGTGCGGCGTGATCGAGGACGACGGCGAGCACGGTGCGTCCCGGTGGCAGCGCGCCTAGGTCGACGCGACGGTGCATGTCCCACATCAGCAGTGCGGGGTCGAGGTCCTCGTCGCTGAGCGAGCTCAGCCAGCGGATACCCCACTGGCCGATCACGTCGACCACCGCCGCGAGCTCGTTGCCGGCGGTCGTGAGCTCGTAGACGGGCCCCTGACGTTCCTCGCGCCGTGTGATCAGGCCCTGGTCGACCAGCGTTCGAAGTCGTTTGGTGAGCAGGGTCCTCGACATGCGCGGGACACCGCGGTGGATGTCGTTGAAGCGAGTGCTGCCAGCCACGAGTTCGCGTACCACCAGCAAGGTCCACCGCTCGTCGAGCACCTCGGCGGCCTTGGCCACGGGGCAGAACTGCCCGTACTCGCCCATCGTCCTCCTCCCACTGCTACGGGCAGTACACATCCTTGACTGGATGCGCGCAAGCCCCGGCGTCAGAGTCCGGAGTACCGCAACCCGGAGGGACACTCGATGAGCACTACGAACACCGAACGGCCGTCCGTCGGTGCCGACCTGCGCCGTCTGGAGGACCACCTCGTCGGGCCGGTCATCCGTCCCGGCGACGCCGGCTACGACGATGCCCGTGCGGTGTGGAACGGCAGCATCGACCGCCAGCCGAGCGCCATCGTGCGCTGCCAGCAGCGCTCCGACATCCGGCACGGTCTCGCCTTCGCCGTGGAACACGAGCTGCCGCTGGCCATCCGCGGCGGGGGCCACAGCGTCGCGGGGTTCGGCACCTGTGACGACGGCCTGGTGCTGGATCTGAGAGCGATGTCGACGGTGGAGGTCGACCCCGGTCAGCGTCTGGCCGTCGCGGGACCCGGCACCATCGGCGCGGAGTTCGACCGGGTCACCCAGGAGCACGGGCTGGCGACCACCCTGGGCGTGATGTCCACGACCGGTATCGCGGGGTTGACCCTCGGCGGAGGGATCGGCTGGCTGCAGCGAGCCCTCGGGCTGACGTGCGACAACCTGGTCGCCGCCGAGATGCTGACCGCTGACGGGCGTCTCGTTCGCGCTTCCCAGCACGAGCACCCCGAGCTGTTCTGGGGGCTGCGGGGCGGCGGGGGTAACTTCGGGATCGTGACCTCGTTCGAGTACCGCCTCCACCCGGTCGGTCCCGAGGTGCTGTGCGGCCTGGTCGTCTGGCCCGCGGAGAAGGCGTCAGAGGTCCTGCGACTGTTCCGAGAGTTCACGGACGATCTCGAGGAGGAGCTGACCGCGATCGCCATCTGTCGCACGGCTCCGCCGGCACCGTTCCTGCCCGAGGCGCTCCACGGCCGGCCCATCGTGGCGCTCGCGGTCTGCTATGCCGGCGCCGTTGAGGACGGCGAGGCCGCGGTCGCCCCGCTGCGGCGCTTCGACGACCCCGCCGGTGACGTGATCGCCGCCCGGTCCTACACCGACTTCCAAGCCATGTTCGACGCCAGCTGGACACCGGGCTTGCAGAACTACTGGAAGGCCGAATACCTCTCAGACCTCGACGACGACTTCATCGACACGCTCGCCCGCTACGCGGTGTCGCACACCTCGCCACTGTCCGACTTCAAGATCGCCGCGATGGGTGGCGCCGTCGCACGGGTGGATGAGACCGACACCGCCTACCCACATCGCGCCGCTCCCTACGTGCTCAACATCAACACCCGCTGGGAGGACCCCGCCGAGACCGAGCACCACCTCCGACACACCAGAGCGCTCTTCGAGGATGCGAAGCCGGCCTCCGCGGGCGGGGTGTACGTCAACTTCCTTGGCGATGAAGGCACCGAGCGCATCGAACACGCCTACGGAGGGGGCGACACCTTCGCTCGGCTGCGAGCACTGAAGGGACAGTGGGATCCCAACAACGTCTTCCGGGTCAACCACAACATCCCACCGTCATGACGACCGGCAAGGAGCGAGCGGGACGCGGCATCTGACGACGGCATCCGCGCTCGGTTCCTGGCCAAGACGGATGGCCCCCGCTCGAGCTGGGTCACCCGACCGACCGGCCAGGGCTCACGCACCGTGTTCCCTGGGCCCGTCCGTGGCCCGGCCGTCCGACCGAGCGTTTCCCCGCGGACTCACCTACGGTTGCCCGTCATCGACACCGACGACGCAGGAGGAGTACAACCGTGGGTCTGAACATCCAGGATCTCGCGATCAGCAGCCGGGAGTTCCTGCCCGGCGGGGTGCTGGAGGATCGCCACGCAAACGACGTGGACAACGAGGCGCCGAGCTTCCTGATCGACGGCGTCCCCGACGATGCCGTCGAGCTGGCGATCGTCTGCCACGATCCCGACGCGCCCGTGCCCCACGGGTTCACGCACTGGACCCTCTACGGCATCCCCGCCGACGTCACGGAGATCGGCCCGGACGCGGACGCGCAGTACCGGCCCGGCCCGAACGACTTCGGGGCCACCGGTTACGGCGGCCCGCAGCCCCCCGAAGGTCACGGCCCGCACCGCTACTACTTCTGGGTCTACGCGCTCTCGCGCGAGGTCGAGGGCGCCCCGGACCGGTTGGAGTTCCTCGAGCGCTACGGCGACGCCATCATCGAGCAGAACCGGGTCGTCGGCGTCTACGAGCGGTAGTCCCCCGGCTCCGCTGAACGGTGGTGGCCGCGTCGCCACCGACACGCGGTGGCGATCATCCGCCGATCGTCATCGACGCGGCCACCAGACCGACCCCGTTGACGGCCCAGTGCGCCAACAGCGGGGCCAGCAGGCTGCCTGAGCGCAACCGCAGCCAGGTGAACAGGGCGCCTCCGACGGTGGTGGCGAGCACGCCGCCCACGATCGCCAACAGCCCCTCGACGGAGCCCGGGGCCACGAGGTTGAGCCGAAGGGCCACGATCGTGGGGGCGACGTGCCAGAGCCCGAAGACCACGCTCGAGAGCACGACCGCCCGGCTGGTCGTCGTCGCGCGCAGGAAGGCGGCCAACAGCACGCCGCGGAAGGCGACCTCCTCGAAGAGGGCGGTGCCGAGCGGGATGCGGACGAGGACCGCGTACGCGAGCTGCCCCGTGCTCAGGTCCGCACGGACGTCGTGCAGGAGCGCTCCGAGCGGCCCGATGACGTCCTCGAACACGACGCCGCCGACGACCACCACCGTCACGACCGCGGTGGCGCCCACGCCCCACCGCAGACCCGCGACGGCGTCGGTACGGGCGAGCCCGAGCTCGCCCCGCTCCAGCCCCAGCGCGCGAGCGAGCGCGAGCAGCAGGACGACCAGGGCGAGGTTGCGCACCGTGTAGCCCCGGTCGCCGAGCCCGAGGTTGGCGAGCAGGCTCCAGGCCAGGAGGCAGGCGGAGAGCAGGACCGGCGGCAGCATCGCGGAGACGGTAGCCACCGACCCCACCGCGGGCGCCCCCGGACGGCGACATGTCCGGGACGACCGCCCGGGGTGGCATCCTGTGTCGAGCCCCGGATCCGTCCCCAAGGAGCCCCAGCACCGATGTCAGTCAACGATGCCCTCGAGACCTCCCCAGGCTGGCTGTCCGAGGAGGGGCTCGAGCAGGTGCGCGGCCAGGTCCCGATGGTCTACGTCGAAGCGGTGCCCGTGCGGGTGGATCACCTCGGGCGCATCGATCGGGTGGGCCTGTTGCTGCGGGCACAGGCGGACGGGAGCGTCTCGCGCGCGGTCGTCTCCGGTCGGGTCCTGTACAACGAGCCGCTGCGCGACGCGTTGTGGCGCCACCTCAGCAAGGACCTGGGGCCCGACTCGTCGCCGCAGCTCCCTGCCGGTGTAGCGCCGTTCACGGTCGCGGAGTACTTCCCCGAGCCACGCGAGTCCGGCTTCCACGACCCGCGGCAGCACGCGGTCGCGCTGGGCTACCTCGTCCCGTGCGACGGGGACTGCGCACCGCCGGAGAACGTGCTCGACCTCGCGTGGTTGACCCCGGCTGAGGCGATGAGCCCGTCGATCTCCCAGGAGATGTCCTCAGGACACGGCCGCCTGGTGCGACGCGCCCTGGCGTTCGCCGGGCAGCTGCCGTAGCGCTCGGTATCAGGCGATGACCGCGGACCGGATCTCGGTCATCTCCTGGACCGCGTGGAACGGCCCCTCCCGGGTGTTGCCGGAGTCCCGCACACCGCCGTACGGCATCTGATCGGCGCGCCACGTCGGTACGTCGTTGACGATCACCCCACCGAAGTCCAGTTCCTCGATGGCGCGTCGCGCCGTACGCAGGTCGTCGGTGAACACCGCCGCATGCAGCCCGTAGCGCGTGTCGTTGGCGCGGGCGAAGGCCTCCTCGATCCCGTCGTAGACCTGCACGGCCAGCAGGGGCCCGAACACCTCCTCTCGACACACCTTCATGTCCGGGGTCACATCGGTGAGCACCGTGGGGACGAGCACACCGTCGTCGCCGACCCAACCACCTGTGGCGACCGTGGCGCCGGCCGCGACGGCCCCCTCGATCCAGCTCACGACCCGGTCACGGTTCTCCGCGTCGATGAGGGCGGACACGTGCGTGCGGTCGTCGAGCGGGTCGCCGACCCGCAGCCGCTCGATGGCGGCGACGAGCGCGGCGACGAAGCCGTCGGCCACGGAACGCTGCACGAACACCCGTTGCACGGAGATGCAGGACTGGCCGGCGTGGCTGGTACCCGCCGCGGCGATCTTCCTGGCCGCCTCCTCCGGGTCCGCGTCGGGCTCGACGATGATCGGCGAGTTGTTGCCGAGCTCGAGCGACACCTTCTTCTGCGGAGCCGCCCCCCGGATGCCCCAGCCGACCTCCGGGGAACCCGTGAAGGTGATCATGGCCACGTCGTCGTGGTCGACCAGCGCTGCCCCGACGACGCTGCCGGAGCCGGTGACGCTGTGGAGCCAGCCGTGTGGGAGTCCGCACCGGTCGAGCAGCAGTTCGACCAGTTTGAGCCCGGACAACGGGGTCTGGTGGGCCGGCTTCAGCACGACCGGGCAGCCGGCGGCGATCGCGGGTGCCAGCTTGTGCGCGACGAGGTTGACCGGGAAGTTGAAGGGGGTGATGGCCCCGACGACGCCGATCGGAACGCGCAGTGTGAAGCCGAGCCGTCCCTCCCCGGCCCGCGAGGCGTCGAGGGGGAGCACCTCCCCCGCCAGCGTGCGACAGGCGGTGGCCGCGAACGTGAACGTGGAGATGCAGCGTGACACCTCGGCGCGAGCCGTGGTGATGGGCTTGGCGGCCTCGAGCGCGATCGTGCGCGCGAGGTCCTCGAAGACCTCCTCGTCGGTGAGGTCCTGCGCGGCACGATCGAGGATCTCCGCGCGCCGCCACTGTGGCAGGGGCGCGTCGCTCATCGAGCGTTTCGCGGCGGCGACGGCCCTGTCGACGTGTTCGGCCGTGCACACGGGGACCTCCCCGAGGTCCCGGCCGTCGTACGGCGCCGTGACACGCAGGCCCTCGTCGGTGTGGACGGGCTGGCCATCGATCCGCGTGGGGTACTGGCTCATCTGGACGGCTCCTGCGTACCGGGGGCGGACGCTCCCGGTATCTAAGCGGTCCAGCCACCGTCCGGGCGCTCGAACCAGACATGGACCTGGCCGGTGCCCGTGGCGTTCTCGTAGTCGCTGAAGCGCTCACCCGGTGCCACGCACTCCCGGCCGCCGATGGCCGCGACCATGGCGAGGTAGTGGCCGAAGCCACCCTCAGGGGCGTGGGGGTGGTAGTCGGACATGCCGTCGATCACCCGGGCGTGCTCGCCCGCCTCGAGCCAGCTCACGCGCTGCTCGTCGGCGGCACGAGCCTCCGGGGTGACGATGTGGCTGGGGTCGGAGGCCTCGTGCGCCGGCAGCTGCCTGAGCGGATGGAACGTGTGGCTCATGCCACCGCTGGCGAGCACCACCACCCGTCGGTCCGAGGCGGCCACGGCGTCGCCGATGGCGCGGCCGAGCGTGAGGAAGTCGTCGTCCTCGCCGGTCTGGACGATCGAGACGGAGACCCACCGCTCGTCGCGCTGCAGGTAGTGCGTCAGGTTGACCGTGGCGTAGTAGACGGGCAGGTACGGATCGTCCTCGGCGTGGGTGGGGGTCCCGAGCTCGTTGCCGTGCTTCTCGATCAGCCGCGCCAGCTCGGGGTCGCCGGGGAAGTCGTAGGGCACCTGCTTCATGCCGCGCGGCAGCTCCGACGACGTCATGCGGCCCTGCCGGCGCTCGTGCGCGGCGACCACGTGCTCGACCGTCGTGAACCAGTGCGTGTCGAGCACGACGACGGTGTCGGGCCGCAACCGATCGAGGACCTCGTCGCGCAACCGCTGCAACCCGGGGACGAGCGAGATCTCGCGCCCCTCGTTGAGCTCACGGCGCGTCGCCTCGTCGAACATGATGGTGGGCGCGTGCGAGACGAGCCCAGCTCCGACGATCTCTCCCATGATCCGCTCCTGGTGTGGTCTCCGCGCTGGCTCCGGCGCCGGCCGCCGCCCGGCCGCCGTCCTGGTCACCGTTCGTGGTGGGTCTCCACCGTGTCGCCACCGGCGAAGGTGGCGCCGACCTGGCGGTAGGTGGCCGTCAGCATCTCGCGTGGCTGGAGCGCCTGGAACTCCTCCACCGGGCTGTCGAACAGCCGCAGCTCCGCATCGCCGACGTGGATCGGTCCCGCCTCGACGTCCGTGGTCTCGACCCGGACCAGCTCGTCGAGCGACGGAGGGGCGTCGGCCCCCTCGATCGCCGGCATGAAACGGGTGTGCAGCATGGCGTGGCTGTTGACGAAACCCCCGGTCTCGCTGGTACCGGTGATCGTGAAGGTGGCCTCCACCAGCCGGCGGTCCGCGGCCGCGAGCGTGGCACCGAAGCGCCCTCCCGGCTGCAGACGCGGCCCGGCCCGGCCGTAGGCGACCGGGCGCGTCATGTGGATCGAACCGAGCTTCTTCGGGTAGCCCTGGTAGTGGCCGCGCGCCATGGAGAAGTCGCTGTCGACCCAGATGTAGGCGCACCGCGAGACGTGCTCACCGCGGTAGCGGCCGCGGATCACGAAGAACACCTCGCGGTACTGGGCGCGCACGGGGTCCAACAGCTCCTCGTAGGAGTCACCGCACGACTGCCAGTCGGCCCACACCAACGCCACCGCACCCGGGTCCTCGGCCGGCTCCAGCGGATCGGGCAGCAGCTCGACGACGCGGTCGGGATCGGTGCGGTACTCGATCGTGAGCAGGTCCCCCGAGTAGTGCCAGGGCGGCGGGGGCAGGATCGACGAACGGCCCGTGGCCGTCCGGGGGAACAGGAACCCACGTTGCTGTGCCACCTCGACGTCCTCTCCCGACGTGCGCCTCGGCGTCGACCGTTCGGGGCCGAACGGTAGTGGAGCACGCCCGCCGCCACCACCCGCTCCGCACCGCGCGGCTCCCGGGCGGCACCGACCGCACGGTCACCGGGCCGGGGCCGCGGACACCTCGCCGGCTACCGTCCGGCGGACCCGACGACGCAGCCGCACCGGACGGAAGCGAACCGATGGAGACCCGCAGGATCCTGCTCGACGGCGCCGTGACAGCGGTGGTCCGCGACGACGATCGGCTGGTCGCCGGAGACGGCCGTAGCGTCCCGCTCTCCGAGGCGCAGCACCTGCCCCCGGTCCAACCCTCGAAGATCCTGTGCGTGCACCTCAACCACCGTTCCCGGGTCGAGGAGTTCCGGACCAGCCTGCCTGCGGCGCCGACCTTCTTCCACAAGCCCGTGTCGTCCCTGAACAGCCACGAGGGGCACGTGGTACGCCCCGAACGATGCGAGTGGCTCAACTACGAGGGCGAGATCGCCATCGTGATCGGTCGCACGACCCGCAACGTCAGCGTCGATCAGGCCTGGGACCACATCGGTGGCTACACGGTCGCCAACGACTACGGCCTGCACGACTTCCGTGACACCGACGCCGGCTCGATGCTGCGCGTCAAGGGGTCCGACACGCTGTGTCCGCTCGGACCCGGTCTGATCAGCGCCGACGCCTGGGACCCGCGCGAGGACAAGCGTCTGCGGACCCTCGTCGACGGCGAGGTG
>SKTG01000270.1 GCA_007118045.1 Nitriliruptoraceae bacterium | reverse complement strand
GTTCCGGGAAGTGCTGGACGAGCTGCTCCGGGGTCGTGGCACCGAGCCCGAAGGATCGCACCCCGGGCGTGTCCACGAGCCACGCGTCGATCGCCGGAGCCTCCAACGCCCACGCCGCCACGGTCGTGTGCCTGCCGCCGTAACGTCCGATCTCCGCGATCCGTTGATCCGCGCCCGGAACCAACCGGTTCAGCAACGAGGACTTGCCCACCCCGGAGTGCCCCGCGAACGCGCTCCAGCAACCGGTCAGGCGTTCCGCCAGCGCATCGACGCCCTGCCCGGTCGTGGCGCTCGTCACGCGTACGGGGACGCCGATGGCCTCGTAGCGGGCCGCCACCTCCGTGAGCCCACCCTCGGCTTCCGCGCCCTCGACCTCCTCGGCCACCAGGTCGGCCTTGTTGATGCAGACCACCGGGTCCAGACCCCCGATCGAGGCCGCCACCAGAACCCGGTCGAGGAACCGCGTACCGACCTCGAGGTAGTCGGCCGCGAGGACGACCACGACCTGCTCGGCGTTGGCGACCACGACCCGTTCCTCGTCGTCGGTGTCATCCGCCGTTCGCGTGAGCACCGTGTCCCGGTCGAGCACCTCGACGATCCGCGGCCGGTCGTCCTCGTGCTTGGGCGGCCGGACCCGGACCCGGTCGCCCACGGCGGCCTTCGCGCCACGCATCGTCCCCGCCAACGGCGCCTCGACCACCTCGCCCTCGTAGAGGATCGTGACACGACCACGGTCGACCCCGACCACCCGGCCGACATCCATCTCCTCGATGCGTCGACGTGCCGCCACGGAGAGCTCACGCGAACGCCGTGCGAGGAGGTGGTGGTCCTCCTCCCACTCGTCCTCGAGCGCTTCGATGTCGATGCGGGGCATGGGGCCCATCCTGCCAGTCGCACGTCCCGCTCGCCTCGTCCGAGCCGATCACGTCAGGCGGTAGCGTCCGCGGCCGACGAGGTGGGAGGACCGCGTGCGCGACGCCGGTGACGAGATGTTCGACTACGCCCGTGACGCCGTCGAGGGTGCGCTCGCCGCCGGTGCGTCGTACGCGGACGCGCGGGTGGTGCTCCGTCGCGAACAGCGCATCGGCGCGCAGGACGGCGAGGTGGAGACGGTCAGGTATGCCGAGAACGTGGGCGTCGGGGTCCGTGCCCTGGTCGGCTCCTCGTGGGGCTTCGCCTCCACCAGCGAACTGACCGACGTCGCCGCCGGTCGCGCCGGCAACGAGGCGACGGCCACGGCGAAGGCGTCCGCGCTCGTCGCCGGCAGCGGCCTGCAGCTGGCGGACGTGACCGTGGCGCAGGACCACTACGAGACCCCGCACCAGGAGGACCCCTTCGAGGTCCCCCTCGACGCCAAGGTCGACGTCGTCGTCGGCGCCACCCGGACCATGTCGCAGGTCGAGGGTGTCGCGGTCGCGACCGCGCAGCTGATGTTCTGGGACACCGACAAGTGGTTCGTCTCCTCGCAGGGCCACCGCATCCACCAGCACCTGGTCGAATCGGGGTGCGGCATGGACGCGACCGCCATCGGCGAGCAGGAGACGCAGCGGCGCAGCTACCCCCAGTCCTTCGGTCACGTCGGTACCGGTGGCTACGAGATCGTCCGCGGCTTCGACCTGCCGGGCAACGCCCAACGGGTCGCCGAGGAGGCCGTCCAGCTCCTCTCCGCCGACCCCTGCCCCAGCGGCGAGCTCGACGTGATCCTGGGCTCGTCCCAGCTGGCCCTGCAGATCCACGAGTCCGTGGGCCACGCGATCGAGCTCGATCGGATCCTGGGCTGGGAGGCGGCCTTCGCCGGCACCTCGTTCCTCGAGCTGGAGCAGCTCGGTCGGCTCCGGTACGGCTCCGAGCTGATGAACATCACCGCCGACGCGACGATCCCGGGTGCCCTCGCCACCTTCGGCTACGACGACGAGGGAACCCCGGCCCAGGCCGTCGACATCGTCAGGGACGGGGTCTGGGTCGGGGTCCTCTCCGGCCGCGACTCCGCCCACCTCGCCGGTCTGCCACCCGGAGGGATGGTGCGCGCCGACGGGTTCAACCGCCTCCCGATGGTGCGCATGACCAACGTCGGCCTCCAACCCGGCGACTCGAGCATGGACGAGATCGTGGCCGAGACGCGCCACGGCGTGATCATGGACACCAACCGTTCGTGGTCCATCGACGACCGCCGGCTCAACTTCCAGTTCGGCTGCGAGATGGGCTGGGAGGTGGTCGACGGCGAACGCACGCGGATGGTCAAGAACCCGACCTACACCGGTATCACCCCGCAGTTCTGGGCGTCGATGGACATGCTCGCCGGCGGCGACGAGTGGTTCCCGTGGGGCGTGCCCAACTGCGGCAAGGGGCAACCGATGCAGGTCGGCCACACGGGCCACCCGGCGGCACCCGCCCGCTTCCGCAACGTGCGCGTCGGTGTGAAGGGCTGAGACGATGATCTCCGAGGACACCAGGCAGGAGCTCGACCCGAACGACACGTCCCGACTGCTGGAGCTCGCCGACCGGGTCGTCGAGCTGGTCAAGCAGGAGGACGCGCAGCTCGAGGGTGACGTCGAGGCGAACGTCCGCGTCTCCCGAACCCGGCACGGACTGACCCGGTTCGCGAACTCCTTCGTGCACCAGAACGTGGGCGAGGACACCGTCACCGTGGCCATCACCGTCGCCGTCGACGGTCGCACCACCAGCGTGTCGACCACCGACGTCGTCGAGGAGTCGCTCGCCCGGCTGGTCGCCGAGGCCGTCACCTCTGCGCAGCTGCAGCCGGTCGACCCGTACTGGCCCGGCGCGACGCCCCCGGCCGGCTCGGGCGAGCCGGGCAACCTCGACCCGGCCACCGCGGGTGCCACGCCCGACGCCAGGGCGCAGCTGGTCAAGGATTTCGTCGACGCCGGCCCCGAGCTGCGCGCCGCTGGTTTCGTGGACACCGAGCTGGAGCAGGAGGCGTTCGCCTCGACCGCGGGGCACCGGGTCGCCGGCGCCACCAGCCGGGCGACGATCGACGGCATCCACCAGACCGAGCGCTCCGCCGGCTCGGCCCACGCCACCTCGGTGTCACTGGGCGAGCTCGACGCCAGCGCCGCCGGCCGGCTCGCCGCCGACCGTGCCCGGCGCTCGCAGGATTTCGTGGACATCGCCCCCGGCACCTACGAGGTGGTCCTCGGTCCGGAGGCGGTCGCCACGGTCCTGACGTTCCTGGCCGTCTACGGCTTCAACGCCAAGTCCCACCTCGAGGGCGGGTCCTTCGCCGAGCTCGGCGAGCAGCAGTTCGACCCGGCCATCACGATCCTGGCCGACCCCACCGACCCGCGCCGCATCGGGCTGCCGTTCGACGCCGAGGGCACGCCACGCGGACGGTTCGCGCTGGTCGAGGACGGCGTCACCCGCCAGCTCGCGCACGACCGGCGCACCGCCGGCCGCGCCGACGCGCGCAGCACCGGCAACGCCATCCCCGGCGGCGAGGGCATCGGCCCGGTGCCCACGGACGTGCGCATGCCGCCGGGCTCGAGCGCGCCGCAGGAGATGATCGGCCGCGTGAAGCGTGGTCTGCTGGTCACCGAGTTCCACTACGTGCGGATCCTGGATCCCAAGAGCACCGTCGCGACCGGGCTCACGCGCAACGGCACCTTCCTCATCGAGGACGGCGAGGTCAACGGTGCCGTGGGCAACCTGCGCTTCACGCAGGGCTTCGTCGAGGCCCTCGGGGACGGTGCCGTGCTCGCCGTGGGCGACGACGACCGGTACGCCGACGGCGAGTTCGGTGCCGGCATGGTGATCTGCCCGAGCCTGCACCTGGCCGGGTGGAACTTCACCGGTGGCGCGCAGGGATGAGCGGAGCGGCGGCGCGATGAGCGGAGCGGCGACGCGGTGAGCGGAGCGGCGACGCGATGAGCGGGGCAGCGATGTCCCACCGTGGTCTCGTGCCACCAACGGCGAGTCCGCCGCGCTCCGGCCACCATCGTGGAGCCGACACACCGCGACGAGCTGTGACACGATGCCGACCCGACGTCGCACGGCCGTCCCGGCTCGCGCGCTCGACGCCGGCGTGACGAGCGAGCCGACGGGAAGGGGCGGTGGGTGGACGCGGACGGCCGGCGACGCAGCGTCCTCCACGATGCGCTGCCGGTGACCGACGAGCGCGGCATGCGCCGGGCGGCCGCGAGGAGCATGGTCAAGGCCCGGGTGGTGGCGGTCGTCTTCGCCGTCGTCCAGGCCCTGGTGTACGAGCCGCCCCCGGGACTCGAGCTTCCCTTCGACCGTTGGCTGCTGGCCGCGTCGGCGCTCGCCGGCGCCGTGCTCATCAGCGCGCTCGGATGGTGGGCGGCCCGGCACCGATCGCTGGCCGTGGTGCGTGCCGGTGCACGCGCCGAGATCGCGGGTGACGCCGCGCTGGTGCTCGCCACCCTGTTCGCGTTCTCGTTCGATCACCGGGCCCAGCTCTGGGCGCTGATGGTGCTGCCCGTGCTCGAGGCCGCGTGGCGCGAGCAGCTGCGCGGCGCCCTGGTCACCTGGGTCGCACTCGCGGTCGGCTACCTCGCCCGCCACCTGTGGGCCGTCGAGCGGTACGACCACGTCGAGCTGACGGTGCACTCGGTCACCTACCGCACCGGCCTGGTCCTGGTGGTCGCGCTGGTCGCCGGACTGATGGCCAACTCGATGCGGCGGGCGGTCGACGCGCACGGCAGGATCAACGCGGAGCTGCGACGGCGGGTGGACACGGATCCGCTGACCGGTCTGGGCAACCGCGATCACTTCTTCCGACGGCTCGGCGAGGAGCTCCGGGCCAGGGACCGGCCGGGGGCGATGGCCTTCCTCGACCTCGACCGCTTCAAGACCATCAACGACAGCTTGGGACACCGCGTGGGTGACGAGCTCCTGCGTGAGGTCGCCGATCGTCTGCAGGCGGTGCTGCGTCCGGGTGAGCTGCTGGCCCGTTTCGGCGGCGACGAGTTCACGGCCCTGTTCCCCGGCACCGACGGCACCGTCGCGCTCGTGCGCACCCAGGCGCTGCGCGACGCGCTGGCCCGACCCATCGAGCTGGAGGGCCGGACCCTGCGCCCCAGCATCAGTGCCGGCCTGGTGAGCTGGTCGGCGGGCGAACGCGACGATCCGCAGACCGTGCTCAGCGACGCCGACCTCGCGTTGTACGCCGCCAAGGACAGTGGTCGAGGCGGAACGATCGAGCGGTTCCGCCCACCGATGGCGGAGCGACTGCAGCGGCACGTGTCGCTCGAGCACGACCTCGTCACCGCCCTCGACCGCCATGAGCTGCACATCGAGTACCAGCCGATCCTGACCGCGGACACGGCCACCCCGGCCGGTTTCGAAGCGCTGCTGCGCTGGTCGCACCCCACCCACGGCGCGGTCGGACCCGAGGAGCTGATGCGCATCGCCACCGACCTCGATCTCGGGGTCCTCGTGGGGCGCTGGGTCCTGGAGGAGGCGATCGCCTCGATCGCCCGGTGGCGGCGGGTGCTACCCGGCCTGACCGTCGCCGTGAACCTCGGGCCGGGGCAGGTCCGTGACGCACGGACCTCCGCGCAGCACGTGCTGGACACCCTGCGCCGGCACGAGGTGCCGCCCGACGCCCTCATGATCGAGGTCACGGAGACGACCGTCATCGCGTGCGAGGACGCGCAACTGCTGAACCTGCTCACGATCCTGCGCTCCGGCGGGGTGCGGGTCGCGGTCGACGACTTCGGGTCCGGTTACTCCTCGTTGTCGCGGTTGACGGACCTGCACGTCGACGTGCTCAAGCTCGATGCCAGCCTCGTGCGGGACGCACCGAACGACCACAGGCGCGAGCTGATGCTCGAGAGCGTGATCCGTCTGGCCCATGACCTGGAGCTGGTCGTGGTCGCCGAGGGGGTGGAGACCGCCGCCGAGCGCGAGCAGCTCCGGCACGTGCACTGCGACCTGCTGCAGGGCTTCCTGCTCGCCCGCCCGGAGCCCCCCGGTCCGACGGAGGGTTGGCTCGAGCGCGAGGCGGGATCGCGACCGGCGGACCCGTGGGCAGCGGACCCGGAAGCCGCTGACCCGGAGGCGGCGGACCCGGGGACGGTGGGCCGGCAGGCGGCGGACCCCGTGATACCGGCGACCGCGCACGTGCCAACCGCGCCGGACCCAGTGCCCGAGCCCTCCGCGTCCGATCCGGACGCCCCGTCGGGGTCGCGCGTCGCCGACGGGCCCTCCGTCGCTCCGCCCTCACCAGCCCCCTGACGCTCAGGACCGGGCGACCCCGCGCTCACCGTCTCCCGACGCCCAGGAGCGGGCGCCCGAGGCGAACTGGTCGCCCGACCGAACGGGTCTCGACGACCACGGGGCGACCTCGGAGACTACGGTCGGGCCGGGAGACCCGCTGGGAGGCCCGGCCCGACCCACGCTCGGCCGGCGTCGCTCGGCCGGCCCGGTCGGAGACCGCACCACGAGACAGGGAGCACGCTCATGGCATCCGAGGCGATCGAGGATCTGCTCAAGGAAGGTCGCACCTTCCCCCCACCGGACGACTTCAAGCGCGATGCGCTGATCACGGGCGCGGAGATCTACGACGAGGCGAACACCGACCGTGAGGGGTTCTGGGCGCAGCAGGCCGCCGACCTCGACTGGTTCCAGGAGTGGGACCGGATCCTCGACTGGGAACCGCCCTACGCCAAGTGGTTCGTGGGCGGCAAGCTCAACGTCAGCTACAACTGCGTCGACCGCCACGTCGAGGCCGGCCACGGGGACCAGGTCGCGTTCCACTGGGAGGGCGAGCCCGGCGACACACGCACGATCACCTTCGCCGACCTGCTCAGGGACGTGCAGAAGGCCGCGAACGCGCTCAAGGAGCTCGGGGTCGGCAAGGGCGACCGGGTCGCGATCTACCTGCCGATGATCCCGGAGCTGCCCACCATCATGCTCGCGTGCGCGCGTATCGGCGCCGTGCACTCGGTCGTGTTCGGCGGCTTCTCCGCCGCGGCTCTACGGGACCGCATCAACGACTCGGACTGCAAGGTCGTGGTCACGGCGGACGGTTCGAACCGGCGCGGCGACGTCTTCCCCCTGAAGGCGAACGCCGACGAGGCGTTGGAGGAGACCTCCACGATCGAGGCGGCGCTGATCGTGCAGCGCACCGGCAACGACGTCGAGATGCTCGAGGGCCGCGACGTGTGGTGGCACGACATCGTCGACCGGCAGGACGCGGACTGCGAGCCCGAGCACCTCGACAGCGAGGACCTGCTGTACCTGCTCTACACCTCGGGCACGACCGGCAAGCCCAAGGGCATCATGCACACCACCGGCGGGTACCTGACCCAGGTGGCCTTCACCCACAAGTACGTGTTCGACGTCCACGCCGACACCGACGTGTTCTGGTGCGCCGCCGACGTCGGCTGGGTCACCGGGCACAGCTACATCGTGTACGGCCCGCTGGCCAACCGGGTCACCTCGGTGATGTACGAGGGCACACCCAACTACCCCGACGAGGCCCGGTTCTGGCAGATCGTCGAGCGCTACGGGGTGACGCAGCTCTACACCGCACCGACGGCGATCCGCGCGTTCATGAAGTGGGGCGACGAGCACCCGCAGAAGCACGACCTGTCCAGCCTCAAGCTGCTGGGGACCGTCGGCGAGCCCATCAACCCGGAAGCGTGGATGTGGTACCACCAGGTGATCGGCGGCGGTCGATGCCCGATCGTGGACACCTGGTGGCAGACCGAGACCGGCGGCATGATGATCGCGCCGCTGCCGGGCGCGACCACCACCAAGCCCGGCTCGGCGACCTTCCCGCTGCCCGGCATCTCCGCCACGATCGTCGACGATGTGGGCGAGGAGGTCGGGGTGCCCGGCGGTGGCTACCTGGTCCTCGACCAGCCCTGGCCGGCCATGCTCCGGGGCATCTGGGGGGACGACCAGCGCTTCCGCGACACCTACTGGTCGCGGTTCCCGGGGCGCTACTTCGCGGGTGACGGCGCCAAGCGGGACGAGGACGGCTACTTCTGGCTGCTCGGCCGCGTCGACGACGTCATGAACGTGTCCGGCCACCGGCTCTCCACCACCGAGGTGGAATCCGCGCTCGTCTCGCACCCCTCGGTGGCCGAGGCGGCGGTCGTCGGACGCGCGGACTCGGCCACGGGCCAGGCGATCGCCGCGTTCGTCACCCCACGCGCCGGCATCGAGGGCGACGAGGCGCTGGCCAAGGAGCTGCGCGACCACGTCGCCAAGATGATCTCGCCGATCGCGAAGCCGGCCTCGCTGCTGTTCACCGCCGACCTTCCGAAGACCCGCTCCGGCAAGATCATGCGTCGGCTGCTCAAGGACATCGCCGAGGACAACCAGCTCGGCGACACGACCACGTTGGCCGACGCCGGCGTGGTGGACAGCATCAAGGACCGCTACCTCTCGTCCACCAGCTCCGACGGCTGAACCGGAGCTGTCCACCGCCCCCGATCACTACTCCGCCCCTCGCTCACTCGGATCGCTGCGCACCCAGGACCTGCGGCCTGCTCGACTGCAGTTGCAGTTCGGCCGCGTGCACCTGGGTGTCGCGGCGCGGTAGCGGGGTCCCGATCCGGCAGTCCGTCTCGTGTCTCGGGTCCTGGTCCTGCTTGCCCTGGAAGGACGACTGTCCGCTGCACTGGTTGGTGCCGACGCGGAAGCGCACGTGCGTCGCGGTCGTGGTCGGCAGCTCGAAGCTGCGCAGGATCAGGTCGGGCGCGACGGGGCGCGGGTTCGTCG
>SKTG01000184.1 GCA_007118045.1 Nitriliruptoraceae bacterium | reverse complement strand
CGGCGCCCTCGTTGGCGGTGATGACGTGCGATTCCCGCGGCAACGTCCGCATGATGTGCGAGCAGAGGTCCTTGAGCAGACTGTCCGGGACCCCCGCGAAGAAGCGGACGCCGAGCTCGTCGAGGCGGGCGACGAAGGCGGCCGGATCGATCATCGGTTCTCCGGGATGATGCTGAGTGCCTCGCTGATCGGCGAGAGCAGTGGTTCCGCCTCGAGCGCCCGGCCGTGGTGCAGGATGGTCTCCGCGGTCTTGACCATCTGTGGGTAGGCGGCACGCAGCAGGTGGTTCGCGTAGATGACGACGTCGATGCCGCGGTCCGCGAGCTCGGTCTCCGACACCTGCTGGTAGCTGGTCGGGACGGCCACCAACGGCACCTGCTTGGAGAACCCCTCCGCACGCCGGCAGAACTCGAACACCTCGTCCGGTTCCTTGCTGCGGCTGTGGATCATGATCGCGTCCGCACCGGCGTCGATGTAGGCCTCGGCACGTTCGACGGCGTCGTCCATCCCCTGTTCGAGGATGAGGCTCTCGATGCGGGCGATCACCATGAAATCCTCGGTGATCTGGGCCTGTTTCCCGATCGACAGCCGCGTGCACATGTCCTCGATGGACGTCTGCACCTGACCGACCTCGGTCCCGAACAGGGAGTTGCGCTTCAAGCCTTCCTTGTCCTCGATGATGACCGCGGAGACCCCGAGTCGCTCGAGGGAGCGGACCGTGAAGACGAAGTGCTCGGGCTTGCCGCCCGTGTCGCCGTCGAAGACGAGCGGCTTGGTGGTGACCTCGAACATGTCGTTGATGTTCTGCAGGCGGGAGCTGATGTCGACCGCCTCGATGTCCGGCTTCCCCCTCGCGGTCGAGTCGGTGAGCGAGCTCGACCACATGCCGTCGAACTCGAACTTGCGCCCGTCACGCTGTACCGACGTGTGCTCGACGATCAGGCCGGTGAGACCGTTGTGCGCCTCCATCAGGGTGACGAGCGGCTTGTTCTCGATCAGCCGACGGAGACGTGCCATCCGGACGCTGGGGGTCGTGCCGACCTCCCGCACCGACGCGTTCAGCTGGGTGGAGGAGATGCCCTCGGTGTAGGGGATCTCCACCAGACGGCCGCCCCAACCCTCGAGCGCGTCGATGACCCGCTGACGCGTGTCGCGTTGCACGCCGCTGCGCCAGTCGTCCCCGTGCACGACGAAGTCTGGTTCGAGGCGGGAGAGGTTGGGGACGTAGTCCAGGGTCTCCTGAGGGATCACCTGGGTGACGCCCTTGAGGTTCTCGACCACGACCTTGCGCTGCTCGTACGTCATGTGCGGCAAGCGCTTGTAGCTGGCGATCGCGGCATCGGTGAGCAGGCCGACGGTCACGTCACCGAGCTCGGCGGCGTGCTTCAGGATGTTCATGTGCCCGGGATGGATGAGATCGGCGCTCAACGCTACGTACACGGACGGTCGACTGGACAAGCGCAGCTCCTTGAGAGTCCTCGAGTGCCGCGCGGCGCTTCGCGTCGGCGGCCTACCGCGCGCCCGGGCATCTCTTCGACGGAGTTCGCCCACCAGACGAGCGTTCCACGACGGGTCGCGCGGCCGCAAGCCTAGCTTCGCTCCTCCACGTCGCTGAACCCCGGCGAGCCGGCCTCTCCATCCCCGGGTCGCCGTCGGTCGCGTGGCGCCTGCGCCACGCCGTATCAGCCAGGGTCCGCACCCGGCAGCTCGCGCGTGCCGCCGACCACCAGATCGACCCGCAGGTCGACGTCGGCCAGGCCGGCCACATCGAACTCACGGCGGAGCTGCTCGGGGTCGACCTCCGGCGGTGGCCCGAGGGCGACGATCTCGAGCGCACCGTCCGCCGCTCGGACCCGGACGACCTGCCACCCCTGGTCCTCGGCCCACCGGGTCGCGATCGGTGCCGCCGCGAGCTGGAGTCGCTGGTCGCGGATCAACGTGGCGGAACCGACGCCGAGCGGCACCGCCACGACCGCGACCAGCCCGACCACCGCGGCGAGCGTGCGGCCACGGAGATCACCGACCGGCACGCCCGCGGCCTCGGCCGCATCGCGGACGCCGTAGGCCAGGAACACGGCCGTCCCCGTGGCCACGATGGCCGTCGCGTTGGTCGCGAACAGCAGGATCGCGCCCACGGCGTCCGCGAACCGCGCCGCCTCGAGGAGGACGCCGGCCACCGCGAGGGGCGGGACGAGCGAGATGGCGATCGCGACCCCCGGCAGCGCATCGGAGACGTCCGAGCGGGCGAGCGCGAAGGCCCCAACGGTCCCGGTCGCGAGGGCCGCGACGAGGTCGATGAGGCGGGGGTGGATGCGGCCGGCGATCTGGGTGTTGTCCGTGGCGGCGACACCGAGCGGATCGAGGAGCCCGAAGAGGTACCCGACGATGATCACGGCCAGCGCTCCGCCGATCACGGTCCCGAGACTGCGGAGCATCGCGGCCCGCTGGGACAGCACGAGCGCGAGCGCCGTCCCGAGGATCGGCACCATCAACGGAGCCACGATCATGGCCCCGATCACGGTGGCCACCGAGTCCATCATGACGCCGGCAGCCGCGATCGCGGCCGACAGCAGCAGGAGGATCCAGAAGGCGGAACGCTTGCGGCCAGCGTCCGGCCCAGCCAGCAGCAACCGATCCACCATGCGCTCGACGTCCGCCGGGGTCACCCGACGTCCGGAAACCGGCGACGCCGACCGGTCGATCGGGTCAACGTGCCGTCGCCCACGGGATCCGCTCCTGCCTCGCCCACCCGGCAGCGCCATGGTGCCACCGGCAGGCCGGCGAGCGGCGACCCGGTATCAGCGCGCGTCCGCCCGCCGCCGCACCCTACCTCGGCCGCGTGAGGCCGGGCGGCGACCCGAGCTCGACATCGGGGTGGTGTTCGAACCCGGCGCGGAGCACGATGTGCTCGGCCTGCTCGAGACACTCGTCTCGACGCTCGGTACCGAACGGATCGATCTGCTGGACGCGGAGCTTGCCACGGAGACCGCCCGGTATCGCGCTATCGCGGAGGGCGAGCCCCTCTACGAGAGTGAACCGACCGCCTTCGCGAACGCGTACGCGGCGGCGGTCATGCTCTACCTCGACACCGCGCGCTTTCGTCGCCAAGCTCTGGCGCAGCCGCGGCCATGACGCCACCTCGCCTCGACGTCGATGCTTGCCAGGAGAAGCTGGCGCTGATGGCGGACCTCGTCGCCGACCTCGACCGCCAAGCGGAGGTCACGGGCGCAGTGCTGAGGGCCGACCGCGATCGTCGGCACGTCGTCGAACGGATCCTCACGCAGTTGGTGGACATCGCCGGCGGCCTGAACAGTCTCCTGACGCGGGGGCTCGGTCACCGGGCCCCCACCGGCTACCGCGACGGATTCGAGCTCCTCCGGCAGCTTGGCCTCCTCCCCAAGGAGCTCGTCGACCGGCTGCTCCCCTCGGTGGGCATGCGCAACCTTCTCACCCACGAGTACGGGAGGATCGACCTGGACCTCGTTGCCGCCGCGACGTCTGCCTCGCGTCGAGACTACGCCGACTTCGTGGAGGTGACCCGAGCCGCTCTGCGAGAGCACGCGTGATCTGGCCGGACGGTCCCTGGCGCAGCGCGACTACCGTTCGGAGCCCACCAGCCCGATGAACGGTGTCCCGGTGTCACGCCGGCATCACGGCTCCATCCGCGGACCGCGCAGGACCGATCCTCCCCCAGGCGCATCTCCCGGCGGCCCGTTCGACATCCATCCGCCGACGACGAACCCGATCTGCTCGTCGAGGTCCGCCGCGCACTCCGCGAGCCACACCCGCTGTCGCTGCTGGCGATGGCGAGTTCGCTGCTGGCCACCACCGATCCCCGCGAGGGCGACCTCCTGGCTGCCGCCCGTGGGAGGGAACCCGAGGACGGACCCGATCGCGACCAACTGCTCGCCTCGTTCCTCGAGGTCCGTCGCCCGGAGACCTCAGCGCTTGAACCACGCTGCACCTGGGGACGCCGAGGTACCTCGTCTCGACCAAACGCGAGCGGATCGCCGCCCTGCGTGAACGGTGGCGGTGACCAGGCGTGCGGCGGACCTCTAGCCCGCTCCATGCTCGGCGCTGGCGCCTACGACGCAACGAGTCCTGCCGTCAGATCCTCGCGGCGACTCGCGGATGGACCGAGTCCACGCCGACGCAGCGAACGGATCCACACCCTGCGGTGAGACACTGCTCGATGCGCGTTCGCTGCGCCTCGCCGTAGCCGGCGTGCCGCAGCAGGGAGAGCTGCGTCCATCCCACGACGACGACCGGCCCGGCGCAAGCCGTGCACGCCGGATCCCGGACAGCTGGAAGCATCCTCATCGAGACACCCACTTCGAGTGGGTCCGACCCTCGCAGTTCCGGCGGCCGGAAGCCAGGACCTCATCGACCTACCAGAAGTTGGCGCGTCTTCCGCGGCCACGTGCGGTTCCAGGCAGTAGCAGCCAGAGTCCTTCGCCGGGCCCGGCAGCGGCCTGACCGACCGTGGGAGACCGCGACGGGGTTGTGGCACGACCCCGTCGCAGTCCGCGCGAGCGCCACCGCGGCGCGGTGCGTCGGGAAGCTGCCAGGACCACCCGACCTGCGCACACCAGATGACGCTCCGACAAGCTCTAGCGTCGTTCGGTCACCACGAGCGCTTCGAGGGGAAGTCCTTCTCGGCGGCACGCCCAGGCGGCAGCGTCGGCAGCTTCGCTGGGATGGTCCGTGGCGAAGATGCCCGCGCCGATCGTGCCCTCGGGCTCGAAGACGGGGATCAGGCGCGTCACCTTGAACCCGCCAGGGTTCTCCTCGGCGACCACCCACAGGCGCGGACCGCTGGAGAAGGGCACGGCACTGATGACGAGCACCAGCTCCCGATCGGAACCTGACGGACATCGCGCCTGGAACATCAGATCACGTCCGCTCGCAATGGCGGCTGCCAGCTCGGCGTACAGCACGCCCTGGTCGAGCGGATCGCCCACCTTCAGGCTGCCGGCGGCCGTGTCGTAGCGGTAGCCGCTTGACGGTGGGGGTTGAGCCGCACCCAGCGTCCTCGCATCGTCACCGCGCCCACTCCCGTGCGCCGCCAGGACTGCGCCCACCTGCTCGGCCGTGTTGGCCGCGTGATGGTCAGCGAGCCAGCCGCCCAGAGCGAAGATCGTGCCGACGTCCCATGCGCTCCAACCCATCCCGGAACCTCCGAGCTGGGCGGGTCGCGCCGGTACGCCGGCGACCGCGAGACCGCCCTCGGTCAGTTCATCGTCACCACCGAGAGCCGTTCCGGCCGAAGACGCGACGACGTCGAACTCAGGGTCGTCGAGAGCCTCATCATCGACCACAGCGTCGGTGGTGTCTTCGAGGTCGAGTTGGCTGTGGTCGTAGACGTCCTCGTCGAAGGCTTCGTCTTCCCAGTCGTCGAGCTCCCAGTCGTCGCCTGGCATGAGCCCCGCCCCCGTTAGCCCCGCCCCCCGCTGCTGTGGTGCTCACCGTACAGCTGTCGTGTGACGCCTGGTCGAGTCGTCGGACTCATCGGCGTCATCGTCGGGTTCGTCCTCGGCCTCCCCCATCCAGCCCCACGTCCTGCCAGGATCGAGGGTGGACCCGAATAAGGTGCGCTCGTGGCTGGGAGGGGACAGGCCGTGACGCGCGGAAGGGTGACCGCCCGACTCGATCAGATGGTCGACTCGACCCCACCTGAGCGTGACCGCTTCGTGGACTTCCTGCGGGTGTTCAGCATCGGCGTGGTGGTCGTCTGGCACTGGGTGCTGTCCATCACGCACCGCGAGGACGGTGCGTTGGTGATGCCGAACCCCCTGGACGTGATCCCCGGCGGCTGGCTGCTGACCTGGCTGCTGCAGATCATGCCCGTCTTCTTCTTCGTGGGCGGGTTCGTGAACCACGCCGGCTGGGAGTCGGTGCGACGCGCGGGGGGCGGGGCGGTCGAGTTCCTCGGGGCACGTGCCCGCCGCCTTCTGCTGCCACCACTGGCGGTCGTGCTCGGGTGGGGCATCTGGGAGCTGGGCGGGTACCTGCTGGTCGACGACCACCGCAGCGTCCTGGAGTGGGGGACGGTGGTGTTCATGCCGTTCTGGTTCCTCGGCGCCTACGTGTGGGTGGTCGTGCTGACACCGGTGACCGCGGCAGCGCACGACCGCCGTCCCTACGTGACGCTGCTCGGGCTGGCGGGCGTGATCGGCACGGCCGACGTCGTCCGGTTCGGGGCCGGTCTGGACGGCTTCGGTCTGCTCAACAGCGCACTGGTGTGGGTGTTCGCCCACCAGCTCGGCTACTTCTACCGCGACGGGACGCTCGAACGCCTCGGCGCGCGAGGGCAGGCGACGCTGGCAGGGGCCGCGGCAGCCGCGTTGATGCTGACGACCCAGTTCACGGTGTACCCGGCATCGATGGTGGCGACCCGCGAGGTGGAGTTCAGCCACATGTGGCCGACCACGGCCGGCATCGCGCTGGTGGCCGTGCTACAGGCGGGGGTCGCGATGCTGCTGCGGCGCCCGGTGTCCCGTTGGTTACAGCACCCGGGTGTCTGGAAGGTGGTCGTCGCGGCGAACCTGGTGGTGCTCACCGTGTTCCTCTGGCACATGACCGCGAAGGTGGCCTTCATCGGGGTCTACGAGGCTCTCGGCTTCGGGCTCGCCGAACGCGCGACACCGCAGTGGTGGCTCGAACGGCCGCTGTGGCTGATCGGGCCCGCGCTGTTCCTGGCGCCGCTCGTGGCGTTGTTCGCGCCGTTCGAGCTCCAGCTGCGTCCTAGGAGGCCTCGCGCCGACCGGCCTCAGGAGTAGATGTCCTCGACCTCGTCGACGAAGTGCTCGGTGATCACCTCACGCTTCGGCTTCATCGTCGGGGTGAGCTCGCCCTGTTCCTGGCTCAGCTCGCGGCGCAGGATCCGGAACTCCCGGATCGACTCCGCCCGCGAGACGGTCTCGTTCGCATCCTCGATCGCGCGCTCCACCTCCGCGCGTACGTCCTCGTGATCGGGCAGCTCGTCCGCCGGCGCGTCGATACCGCGCTCCTCGGCGAAGGACGCCAGCTCCTCCTCGTCGAGCGCGATGAGCGCAGCGACGAACGGCCGGTCGTCGCCGATGAGCACGGGCTGGGAGATCAGCCGGTTGCCCTTCATGGCCTCCTCGATCGGCTCCGGCGCGACGTTCTTGCCGCCGGCGGTGACGATGAGGTCCTTCTTGCGACCAACGAGCGTGAGGACGCCGTCCTCGTCGATCTCGCCGAGGTCCTCCGTGTGGTACCAGCCGTCGGAGCCGAGCACCTCGTCGGTCGCCTCCTGGTTGCGGTGGTAGCCCTGGAACACGTGCTCGCCCCGGGTGAGCACCTCGTCGTCGTCGGCGAGACCGATCTCGATGCCCGGCAGCGGTGGGCCGACGGTGCCGCGCCGTGGCGCGGTGGGTCGGTCCACCGTGATCACGGAGCTGGTCTCCGTGAGCCCGTACCCCTGCAGGATGGTGATCCCGGCAGCCTCGAAGAAGCGCGCGAGGTGGCCGCTCAGTGGCGCGCCACCGGAGATGAACGTGTGCAGCCGGCCCCCGAGCGACTCGCGGACCTTCTCGTACACCAGGGTGTCGGCGGCCTTCGCCTTCGCCTTCGTGACGAGCCCCGTGTCCTCGTCGACCACCTCGTCGGCCGCGTCGTCCGCGAACTCGAACACGCGGCGCTGCACCCCGCCGGAGGCCTGCCGGCGAGCGTTGTTGTGGATCTTCTCGAACACCCGTGGCACGCCGAGCAGGAACGTCGGGCGGAACGTCTCCACGTCCTCCGACAGGTCCTCCATCGAACGCGCGTAGCCGAGGGCGACACCACGCTGCAGGCAGCCGTACTGCACCACCCGCGTGAAGATGTGGGCGAGCGGCAGGAACAGCAGCGTCGAGGAGTCCTCGTCCTCGAACAGCGGCTCCAGGGCGCTGGTCGCTTGCCGAGTGCTCCACACCAGGTTGCGGTGCGTGAGCACGCACCCCTTGGGCCGTCCGGTGGTCCCTGAGGTGTAGACGATCGAGGCCACGGCATCGCCATCGAGCTGATGGAGCCTGCGGTCCACCTCCTCGAGCTCATCGTCGCCGGCACGTCGGGCGAGCTCGTCGAGGCCGCCCTCCTCGATCACGAGCACCTCGCCGAGGTCCGGGGCCTCGTCACGCACCTGCTCGATCCGCTCGGCGTGCTCGGTGGTCTCCGCCAGGGCGAGGCGGACGCCGGCGTTCGAGCACACCCACGCGCACTGGTCGGAGGCGTCGGTCTCGTAGATGGGGACGGTGATCGCACCCGCGGCGACGATGGCGAGATCGGCGATCGTCCACTCGAGCCGCGTGGAGCTCATCACGACGACGCGGTCGCCGGGGGCCGTCCCGGCGGCGACGAGGCCGCCGGCCACCGCGCGGACCCGTTCGGCGAGCTGCCGCCAGCTGACGGTGGCCCACTCACCGTCGACGTGGTGGTGGACCGCCGTAGCGTCGTCGTCAGCGCGCTCCCACAACTCCGAGGTGAGGTGCTCCCCCTCGTCGACGTGCACCGGCTCCGGACCCTCGACCGTGCGCATGCTGCCACGCCTCCATCACTCGACGTCAGGTGGTGTCCTGCCAACGTGCGAGGCGCGGCGAACGGGCGCAAACGCTCGAGCGTGGCCGGCCGGACGAGGAAGTGGCCGGTGGACCCGCCGGGGGGAGGCACCGGCGGGCCGCGCTGCGTGTCGGGTCAGCTATCGCGCCGGGTGGCGTCGTCGTCGACGAGCTCGATCTCCTCGTGGGCGAGCTCCTCGGAGATCT
>SKTG01000131.1 GCA_007118045.1 Nitriliruptoraceae bacterium | reverse complement strand
GCTGTCGCCGACCGACACCGTCGGCGAGGCGCTCAACCTGCTGCCGAAGCGATCCCACGGCGCGGAGGTGGTCGTCGACGACCAGCGGCCGGTCGGCGTGATCACCAACGCCGACCTGCGCGATGTCGACCGCTTCACCCAGGTCGGGCGCGTGATGTCCGACACCCCAGCCACGCTGCCTGACGACGCTTCGCCTCGAGAGGCCTTCGACCGGCTCGCCGAGGTGCACCACCGCCTCGCGCCCGTGGTCGACGCCGACGGACGCCTGCGCGGGCTGCTGACGCGGACGGGAGCGTTGCGTTCGACGTTGTACCGGCCCGCCCTGGACGCTTCCGGACGGCTGCGCGTCGCGGCGGCGCTCGGCGTCAGCGGCGAGGTCGAGCCGGGGGCCAAGCGGCTGCTCGACGCCGGGGTGGACGTGCTCGTGCTCGACACGGCGCACGGCCATCAGCAGCAGATGCTCGACGCGCTCGCCGCCGTCCGTCGCCTCGACCCACAGGTCCCCGTCGTGGCGGGCAACGTGGTGACGCGCGAGGGGGTCGAGGATCTGGTCGCGGCCGGCGCCGACGTGGTCAAGGTCGGGGTCGGACCGGGTGCGATGTGCACGACCCGGATGGCGACCGGGGTGGGTCGACCGCAGTTCTCCGCCGTGCTCGACACCGCGGCGAGGGCACGGGAGCTGGGCGCCCACGTGTGGGCTGACGGTGGCATCCGCTACCCACGCGACGTCGCCCTCGCCCTGGCCGCGGGAGCCTCGAACGTGATGATCGGCTCGTGGTTCGCGGGTACGTACGAGTCCCCCGGCGACCTCGAGCACGACCCCGACGGACGCCCGTACAAGGTCTCGTTCGGGATGGCCAGCGCCCGCGCCGTGCAGCTGCGCACCGAGGGCGAGGACGCGTTCGATCGCGCCAGCAAGGCGCTCTACGAGGAGGGCATCTCCTCGGGTCGCCGCTACCTCGACCCCGCGGGGCCCGGGGTGGAGGATCAGCTCGACCGCATCGTGGCCGGGGTCCGCAGCGCGTGCACCTACGCCGGAGCGGAGGATCTGGACAGCTTCCGTGACCGCGCGGTCGTCGGGGTCCAGACGCGCTCCGGCTACGACGAGGGACGGCCGGTGCACCGCACCTCCTGACGGCTCACGGTGGGCGGGGCTCCCCCGCACCTGCGGCCGGACGGATCCACGCGGTGGTCGCGCCACCCGAGCCGGCGCCGTCCCCTTACGCGAAGAGTCCGCTCACACGCTCGACCTGCTCCGCGTCGAGCTTCGCGAGCACGTCCAGGGCTCCCATGTTCTCCGTGACCTGCTCCACCCGGGAGGCGCCCGTGATGACGCTGGAGACGTTCGGGTTGGCCGCGCACCAGGCGATCGCGAGCTGCGCCATGGTGCAGTCGAGCTCCTCGGCCATCTCGGCGAAGCGTCGCAGCTCCTGGTCGTAGCGTCCGCCGGTGAGGCGCTTGCGCAGCCCCTCGTAGCCGGCCAGGGTCGCCCGGCTGTCCTCCGGGACCCCGTCGAGGTACTTGCCGGTCAACAGCCCGGAGGCGAGCGGCGACCAGATGGTCGTGCCCAGCCCGATGTCCTCGTAGAGGCGGGCGTACTCCTCCTCGACGCGGCGGCGGTGCAACAGGTTGTACTGCGGCTGTTCGACCACCGGCTTGTGCCAGCCGTGGCGGTCGGCGACCTCCCAGGCGGCCCGGATCTCGTCGGCGGACCACTCCGAGGTGCCCCAGTACAACGCCTTGCCCCGGTCGATCACGTCCGAGAGGGCTCGGACGGTCTCCTCGATCGGGGTGTCCTTGTCCGCGCGGTGGCAATACACGAGGTCGAGGTGGTCGAGCCCGAACCGTTCCAGCGAGGCGTCGACGGCCCCGAGCAGGTACTTGCGGTTGAGCGTGTGGTGGGTGTTCGGCCCGCCGTGGAGGCCCCAGTAGAACTTCGACGACACCACGTAGCTGTGACGGGGCCAGCCGAGCTGCCGGATCGCCTCGCCCATGATCCGCTCCGACTCGCCGCCGGCGTAGGCCTCGGCGTTGTCGAAGAAGTTGACCCCGGCGTCGTAGGCCGCTTCCAGACACGCGGCCGCGCGATCCACGTCGAGCTGGTCCTTGAAGGTGACCCAGGAGCCGAAGCTGAGCACGGACACCTTGAGGCCGGCGTCACCGAGCCGGCGGTACTGCATCTCCACGTCGTCGTCCTCGTCGGGTGCGGCCCGCCCGTCGGGTGGGCTCGGCCGGGTGCAGGCGGAGCGCGTTCGAGCGGTGCGGGTTCGGGATGTCCGAGCCTACGCATCCGGTTGGATCGCTCGTGACCGCGAGCCTGGTCGGCCAGCCACGACGGTCGGTAGGGTCGGCGAGGACGAGGAGCTGATGATGCGAAGGGTGCTGGTCACGGGCGCGACGGGGTTCGTCGGCGGACGCATCGTGCGCCGTCTGCGCGAACGCGACGTCGAGGTACGCGCACTGGTGCGGACCCCCAACCGTGAGCTCGCGGAGCTCGGGGTCGAGCAGCAGGACGGCGGTCTCGACGCGATCGCCCCGACGCTGCTCGAAGACGTCGACGCGGTGGTGCACGCGGCCGCGACGACCGGACCCGAGCTCGACGACGCCAGGGTCGTCAACCGCGACGGGACCCAGCGGCTGTGCGAGGCCGCGCTGGCGGCCGGTGTGTCGCGCTTCGTGCACGTGTCGACCACGGCGGTCTACGACCTCGAGGCCGTCGGCAACGAGGTGGTCACCGAGGACGCGCCGGTGACCAGCTCGGTGCCACGACGCGCGACCGTCCGCGGCAGCGTGAGCCCGTACGCCATGACCAAGGCCGAGGCCGAGGCCGAGGTCGCCACCGCGACGGCCCGGGGTCTCTCGACGGCCGTGTTGCGACCACCCGCCGTGCTCGGCGCCGGCCCGTCCTCCACCTGGGGCACCCGCGTCCCGCGACGGCTGCTCGACGGTCGCTTCCCGGCACGGCCGACGGAGACCACGTTCGGGTGGGTCCACGTCGACGATCTGGTCGACGCGGTCCTCGCCGCGCTCGAGAGCGACGCGACGCTCGTCGCCAACGTTGTGGGTGGCCACACGACCCTCGGCCGCTACCTCGAGGCGGTCGCGGAGCTCCTGCCCGCCGAGGTCACCGTCCCGTCGTCCGACGAGGAGCCCTGGACCGGCCGGTACGACGACCGCCGGCTGCCGGAGGTCCTCGGGGTGCACCCGGAACGCTCGTTCGAGTCGGCGCTCGCGGAGATCGCGGCCTCGTGGCGCAGCGGCGAGGTCGCCGACGACGGCACCGAGGTGGCCCGTCCACGACCGGTCGCGGACTCGCGTCGCCGCTCCTCGCGGCGCATCATCCCCCAGCGGCTGAGCGTGGCTCAGCGCGAGCGTCTCCGGTACCTGCTGGCCGATCCGGACACCTGGGTGCTCCGGCCGGGCTGGGAGGCGTACCTGCTCCGAGGCGACCACGCCGCCCTCGAGCGGACCGACCTGCTCAACACCGACCACCGCGTCGCCGCCCTGGCCTGGCTGCGGCAGCAGCGGCACGCGCTGTACCGGGCGTTGGAGGGTGGCGACGTCGCTCCCGACGGCTGGTTGGAGAGCCTGCCGATCGTCGCCCGGTTGCTCGAGCTCGCGCCCGACGGCGTCCGTGACGTCGCCGAGCGCTGACCACCGGGCGTCGCCGGACCGATCCGACGGGTTATGGTCCCACGACCCCGGACCCGTCGACCGGAGAGGTTCACCGTGAAGGTCGCGTACGTGTTCGCCACGACCGGTCGCAACGCGAACTACAAGATCGGCCAGATGATCCTGCCCCAGCTCGAGGAGGGGCGTCACGGCGCCCAGGTGCTGGGCATGTTCTTCTTCGACGACAACAACTACGTGCTGCGTGCCGGCGATCCGCTCGGCGAGCGGTTGTCGAGCTTCGCCCGTGAGCACGGCATGTTGCTGATGATGTGCGACCGGTGCGCCGTCGAGCGTGGGCTGGCGACCGGCGACCCGGACACGGGCGAGGTCGCGGTCTCCGGTGTCGTCGAGGGTGTCAGGGTGGGCTGCTTCCCGGACCTGTACGCCGCCCTCGCGGGCGATCCACCGGACCAGGTCATCACGCTCTAGCGCCCGGGCGAGGGGCCGCGGCACGGCGGGCCACGGGTTCCCACGGTTTCCACGGGCGTTGCCCCGGGGGTGCGCCGAGGCACCCGTACCGTGGCGCGCGTCATCCGCCGTGGGTTCGCACGGCGCCCTCAGGAGGTCCGACGTGGATTGCTGTGCGCCGACGACGCCGCGCGCCGAAGGTCCCGGCGCGCGCGAGGTACCGCCGCACCTGATCTCGCGCCGCCGCTTGCTGCAGGGCGCCATCGTCGGGGCGGGTGCGCTCGGGCTGGCCGCCTGCGGCGTGCGGCCCTTCGGCGAGGACGAGGCCCTCGAGGAGGTCACGCTCGCGTTCTGCGGACAGCTGCTGTGCGTCGTCCCCTACGAGGTGACACGCGAGGCCGGCTACTTCGCCGACGAGGGGCTCGACGTCGAGCTGATCTACAGCCAGGGCGGCGGTGACGCGGTCCAGGCGCTCAACGGTGGCGCGGTGGACTACGCGGCGAGCTCGTTCGACGCGCAGGTCGGAGCGGTCGCCAGCGGCGCGACGGTCAAGCGCTTCATGACCACCGGTCGTCTGCCGTTGTTCGCGCTCGCCACGGCGGTCGACACCGCCGACGAGATCGTCGAGATCGAGGACCTCAGCGGCCGCACCGTCGCCGTGTCCGCCCTCGGCAACGCCGACCACACGATCCTGCTCTACGTGCTCGACCGGGCTGGTGTCGACCCCGAGACCGTCGAGTTCGCCACGATCGGCACGAACCTCTACGACGCGCTGCGCCTCGGGCAGGTCGACGCCGGGATGGTGCAGGAGCCGGCCCTGACGCTCCTGCTCGACGACGGCGCCCGCGAGCTCGTCAACTTCATGGAGATCGACGACGCGAACGAGTTCTTCGGCGGCGCTTACGAGTTCATGGGTATCGCCGTGCGCGACGGCGAGCAGGAGGAACGGGCCGAGCAGCTCCAGGCGATGTCCCGCGCCATGACCCGTGGTCTCGAACGCGTCCAGGAGGCGCCGGTGCGCGAGCTCCTCGACGCGCTGCCGTCCGAGCTCACCGCCGGTGAGGACCTCGACCAGCTCGCCGACATCGTGGAGCGGTACCGCGAATCGCTGTGGCCGACCGAGGTCACGCTCGAGACCGAGGCGGCCCAACGGGTGCTCACCTCGCTCAGCGAGGCCGGCGCCCTCGACGAAGACGTCACCCTCGAACAGACCCTCGACACAACGGTGCTCTCCTGATGCTCTCCATCGACCGCCTCCGGCTCGGCTACGGCCAGGAACCGGTGCTCGACGACCTCTCGTTCCACGTCGCCGAGCGGCAGTTCACCAGCCTGGTGGGCCCCTCCGGGTGCGGCAAGTCCAGCGTCCTGCGCGCCATCGTCGGCTTGCACGAACCGGACGCGGGCCGCATCGACCTCGGCGTGGATCGCGCCGACGTCGGCTTCCTCTTCCAGGACGACGCGCTGCTGCCCTGGCGCAGCGCCCGCCACAACGTCGCCCTCCCGCTCATCATCCGCGGTGAAGCCAAGCAGGCCGCGTACACCGAGGCCGATGTCTGGCTGGCTCGCATGGGCCTCGACGGCCTCGGTGGCCGGTTCCCCCAGCAGCTCTCGGGTGGTCAGCGCAAGCGGGTGGCGCTCGCGCAGACCTTCGCGCCGCGACCGCGTGTGCTGCTGATGGACGAGCCGTTCGCCTCGCTCGACGCGATCGTGCGCCGTCGCGTCACCGACGACCTCCTCGGATGGGTGGAGGACCACGACGTGACCGTGGTCCTGGTCACCCACGACCTCGAGGAGGCCGTGACGCTCTCCGACCGCGTGCACCTGATGTCCGCCGGCCCGCACGCCAACATCGTGAGCAGCCACGCGATCGACCTGCCGCGGCCGCGCGACCTGGTCGCCACCAGGACCGATCCCCGCTTCGGCCAGCTGTTCGAGCGGCTCTGGGACGGCCTCGCCGAGGTCGTGGAGGGCCCGACCGCCCGTCGGCGCCCGGAGGTGGCGGCATGAGCGCGACCACCACGACCCCGACCACCGCTCCCCGGGACGCCCAGGCCGGCGCTCCCATCGAGCCGGCCGGCTCTCCCGACGCGCACACCGGCAGCCAGGCGCCGCCGTCGCGGTGGCGGCAGCGGCTCGGTGTCGGGCTCCGGCGGACGGTGGCCGTGCTCGTCCTGCTGACGGTGTGGGAGGTCCTGTCACGGACCGGTGTCGTCGACCCGTTCAGCGCGTCCTCACCGACGGAGGTGGGTGCGATCCTGGCCGGGCTCTTCGCCGACGGCAGCATCCTCCCCCACATCGAGGCGACCTTCACGGCGGCGCTGCTCGGCCTCGCGCTCGGCATCGTCGTGGGTGTGGCCCTCGGTGCGGTCGCCGGGCTGTTCCGGCCGATCGCCGAGCTGATCGAGCCCGTGATGGTGCTGCTGAGCGCGGTGCCGAGGGTGATCTTCGCCCCGCTGCTGATCATCTGGCTCGGTATCGGTATCTCGTCGAAGGTGGCCTTGTCGTTCCTGCTGGTGGCCGTGCTGGTGTTCTTCTCCGTCTACGGCGGCATCCAGGACACCGACCGCCGGCTGGTGGACCGCATCCGAACGTTCGGCGGCGGCAGCCGGGTGCTGCTCAGCGAGGTCTACGTCCCCTCGATCGCCGGTCGCGTGCTCGGCAACCTCAAGATCGCCGTCGGGTTCGCCTTCACCGGTGCCGTGGTCGGTGAGTTCGTGGCCTCGTCACGCGGGCTGGGCTACATGCTGATGTTCGCCCAGAGCCAGTACAACGCGGCCCTGGTCTTCTCGCTCATCGCGCTGATCATGATCTTCGTCCTGGTGCTGTTCAGCGTGACCGGGATCATCGAGCGCCGCGCGTTGCGCTGGCGGTCCTGAGGCTCTCGGTCGGTCGTCGCCCGGCCCCTACCCTGGCGGCGACGACGACCGTCCCGCCCGAGGAGGTCCCGGTGGTCGAGGACGCGGAACCGCTCGCCTACCGGTTGCTGACCGGGACGGACGATCGCGCCTTCTGCGAGCGGGTCAGCCGCGCGTTGCAGGAGGGCTACGAGCTCTACGGCCCGCCCGCCATCACCAGCGTCGAGGGCACCGTCCGCGTCGCCCAGGCCGTCGTGCGGACGGCTCCGTGACCCACGAGGAACAGCCCGCCGATGCCTGGCGGCCCGACACGCTGGCCGTGCGTGGAGGCACCGAACGCAGCGGGTTCGACGAGACCTCGGAGGCGCTGTTCCTGACCTCCGGGTTCGTCTACGGCTCGGCGGCCGAGGCCGCGGCTGCCTTCGCCGGCGACGTGGACCGGTACATGTACTCGCGGCTGGGTAACCCGACCGTGGCCATGCTCGAGGAGCGGTTGCGACGGCTCGAGGGTGCGGAGGCCGCCTGGGCCACCGCGAGCGGTATGTCGGCCGTGTTCAACGCACTGGCCGCGACGCTGCGGGCCGGCGATCGGGTGGTCGCGGCACGCGGACTCTTCGGCTCGTGCTTCCAGGTCCTGGACCAGATCCTGCCACGGTGGGACATCACGACCGACTTCGTCGACGGCGCCGACCTCGAGCAGTGGGAGCGGGCGCTGTCCTCGCCGGCCACGGCCGTGTTCCTGGAGACGCCCTCGAACCCCATGCAGGAGCTCGTCGACATCGCCGAGGTGTCCGAGCTCGCCCACGCGGCGGGGGCGCGGGTCATCGTCGACAACGTCTTCGCCACGCCGCTGTTGCAGCGGCCCCTCGACCTGGGCGCGGACGTGGTCGTCTACTCGACCACCAAGCACCTGGACGGTCACGGCCGCACGCTGGGTGGGATGATCCTCGGATCCGAGACGTTCGTGCAGGAGGATCTGCGTCCGATCATGCGACACACCGGGCCGACCATGAGCCCCTTCAACGCGTGGGTGGTGCTCAAGAGCCTGGAGACGCTGCGGCTGCGGGTCGACCGACAGAGCGCCTCGGCGCTCGAGCTCGCGACCTGGCTCCAGGAGCACCCGGAGGTCGCCGGGGTGCGTTACCCGACGCTCGCGTCGCACCCGCAGGCCGAGCTGGCGCGGCGCCAGATGACCGCGGGCGGCACGATCGTGACGCTGTGGGTCGACGGCGGCACCGCCCGGGCGTTCGAGGTGCTCGACGCCCTGAGCCTGATCGACATCTCGAACAACCTCGGGGACGCCAAGACGCTGGTGACGCACCCGGCGTCGACCACCCACCACCGCATCGGCCCCGAGGTCCGAGCGCAGATGGGGGTCACCGACGGGGTGATCCGGGTCTCGGTCGGGCTCGAGGACCCGGCCGACCTACAGGCCGATCTGGACCAGGCACTGCGTTCCTGAGCGGCCGCGGCCGGGACCTCCGCCGAGCGGCAGGCGGACCAGAGTCACCTCGGTCCTGAGAGGTCGCGACCCGGACCCGGCCGCGACCTCGCCCGGCCGCTCCCGGCCTCCGCCGACCCGCCGACTCAGGTGCCCGCCTCGACCTCCCCGGCGAAACGTTGCATGGCCGCGAGCCAGCGTTGCGGATCGTCACCCTTGCGCCGCAGGTGCTCGGCCACCTCCGGATGCGGCAGGATCAGGAACCGCCCGTCCCGGATCGCCTCGACGACGACGTCGGCGACCTCGTCCGGTTGGAGCACGGCACCCGCCCGGCGCACGGCCGCCTCCGCGACGGCGCCGCTGCCGCTCGAGAGCAGCTGCGTCTCGACCCCCTGCGGG
>SKTG01000420.1 GCA_007118045.1 Nitriliruptoraceae bacterium | reverse complement strand
CGCGCCATCCCGGCCGTGATCGCTACTGGTTGCCACCGCATGTGGTGGGAACCGTCGCCGAGAGCCCCATCGCACGGCCACGGAGCTGCGGCCGGGCGCACGGAACCACCGCAACCGGTGGCAACCGTCGCCGGCCACCCCTCCACCGGCTCCGCAGCCGCGACCCGGCGCGTCCGCGGCCGGCACGGTCGGGGCGCGGGCGCCGGAGCACCGACGTAGCGCACGGAACCACCGGAAGCGGTGGCAACCGTCGCCGGCCACCCCTCGATCGGCGTCGGAGCTGCGGCCGGGCGCACGGAACCACCGGAACCGGTGGCAACCGTCGCCGGCCACTCCTCGACCAGCTCCGCAGCCGCGACCCGGCGCCGGCAACCACCGGAAGCGGTGGCAACCGGTTCGCCGCGGTCCGAGCGGAAGGTCAGTCCCCGTCCTCGACCGGCGCGTGCATGCGGGTCTCGACCAGATGGAAGCGCCCGACCACGAACGCCTCGTCGACCAGCGACGCGTTCGCGGCCGGGTTCGCGCCCGTGGCGTGGAAGTCGCTGAACGCCGAGGTCTGGTTGACGAACACGTTGCGGGTCAGGTCGAAGGACACCGAGACCCCGGCGTCGAGCGCGACCTCGGTGGCCTGGGTCCGGACCTTGTCCTCGCGGGTGTGCACGCCGAAGGTGATGGCGCCGCGCCGCTGGACGAGGTCCCGGACGAGTTCCAGCGAGTGGTCGGTGCTCGCGGTCCCGACCAGGAAGGCGATCGGGCCGAACCGCTCGGTGTCGTAGGCCTCCGTGTCGGCCGCGTCGACCGCGAGCACCAGCGGCGTGCGCACCACGGCTTCCGGCGCGGCAGGGTGCTCGACGGCTTCGGATCGGGCGACGACCTCCCCCAACGAGGCGACCTCGTCGAGACGCTCGACGATCGAGGTGTCCCCGATCGCGCCGAGGACCTCGACACCCTTCTCGGCGGGTTCGAGCAGCTTGCCCAGCGCGCCGGCGACGCGCTCGCCGACCTCCTCGAAGGTGAGGTGGCCCTCGTCGGTGTCGATGCCGTCACGAGGCAGGAAGATCGCCTGCGGGGTGGTGCACATCTGCCCGCTGTACAGCGACAGGCTGAAGGCCAGGTTGTCGAACATGCCCTCGGCGTGGTCGGTGCCGTCGAGCACGATCGAGTTGACGCCGGCCTTCTCCGTGTAGACGCGGGCCTGGGAGGCGTTGACCTCGAGCCACTCCCCGAACGCGGTCGAGCCCGTGAAGTCCACGACCTTCACCCGCGGGTCGGTGACGAGGTCCTTCGCGATGCCCGTGTCGGGAGCCTCCGCGGCGAGCGTCACCACGTGCGGCGAGAAGCCGGCCTCGGTGAGCACCCCCTGCGCCACCTCGACGACCAGCGCGAGCGGCAGGATCGTGGAGGGATGCGGCTTGACGACGATCGGGTTGCCGGTCGCCAGGCTCGCCATGATCCCCGGCAGGCCGTTCCAGGTCGGGAACGTGCGGCACCCGATCGCGACCGCGACACCGCGCGGCGCGACGTGGAAGGTCTTGTCCAGCACGGTCGGACGCTTGCCGGGCTTCTCCCAGCGAGCGTGCGAGGCGTGGCGGGTCATCGCGGCGTGCGCGTAGGTGACCGCCTCGAGGCCGCGGTCGAGCGCGTGCGGGCCACCCGCCTGGAACGCCATCACCCGTGGCTGCCCGCTCGTGTGATGCACGGCCAGGCCGAGCTCGTGGGCACGGGCACCGAGCCGGTCGAGCATCTCGACGCACAACGCTGCCCGCACGTCGGGACCCGCGGCCCGCCAGGCCGGCAACGCGTCGCTGGCCGCGTCGAGCAGCGCGCTCGGCTCGACCGCCGGGTAGCTGATGGACAGATCGAGCCCGTACGGCGAGACCTCGCCGGCCACGCGACCGCCGGTCCCCGGCTGGTCGAGGGCGAGGCCGCGCTCGAGCGTGGCGTCGAAGGCGGCCTGCCCCTCCCCGAAGGGGTCCTCGCCGTAGGCGGGGTCGGTGGGGCGCTCCGAGTACCGCGAGTGGAACGTCCGCGCGTACGCGGCCTCGGCCGCCTCGCGCAGGTCGGCCACGTGCCGGCCGACGAGGTCGTCGATGTCGATCAGGCTCGCGCTCATGGACATGTGATCAGCTCCCGTGGTCCTCGCGCGCCGGGTCCGCGCTCCCGGACCGGCCGGGCGTAGCGTAGACGACCGCGTGGACCGAACGTTCGGTCGAGCCTCAGCAGGCGGGGGTGACCCCGGAGCCCGCAGACGCGAGGGCCCCCGGTTCCCCTCGGCGAGGCCGACGCGATGCTCGACGAGCGGGCCGCGCTCGCCACCGCGGAGGACCAGGAGGCGCTCGAGGCCGCATGGTCGCAGCACGGTTCCGGGAGCGACCCGCCGGAGGTCGCCTTCGACGAAGAGGTGGTCCTGCTGGTCGGGCGGCCGGACGACAGCTGCGCCGACGAGCCGGTGACTCGGCGTGGACGAGGAACGGCTCGAGATCGGATGGGCGATGCCGCCGGGTCCCTGCGACGACCTCCTGATGCAGTGGGTGCACGCGATCCAGGTCCACCGCGGCGTGCTCGCCGAGGAGGTCACGTTCGGTCCGGACGAGCCGTACGAGGACGAGCTCGAGGAGGCCACCATGAGCCTGCCGCCCTACGAGGGCGAGGCTCCACCTGATCCCGCCCCACCCGAGGCGATCTCCGACGAGGAGCTCGAGGCCATGTTCGCCGACCAGCCGGTCGATCGCTGCGGGCCCGAGCACGAGCCGTTCCGCGACGACCGCGTCGACGGTGGAAAGCGCGACGACCCCGAGGTGGCCGCCGCCCAACGCGGCCGGGCGAGCCACGGGCTCCCCAGCGACGAGGACACGGCCCGCGACGCCATGACGGACGACGACCGTGTCGAGGGCTTCGACTTCCCGCTCACCGAGGAGGAGCAGGCGCGGGACCATCGGGTCACCCAGCGGATCGAGCAGGCGCGCCAGGCACTGGAGACCGCCGGGTGGGACCTGGAGGAGGAAGCCATCCCGGTCATCGCGCGCGACGGGCGCATCCGCCCCGTCGTCGTGACCCACGAGGAGGACGTCGGCGAGGTCACCACGATGCTCGACGCCGAGATCGGCGTGGGCGAGATCGACATCGAGGTGACGCCGTGGCCGGCTCGCGAGGTCGTGGAGGCACAGCAGCGGTTGACCGAGCTGATGGGCCATGCGGACGAGGCGGGCGCCATCGTCAGCCTCAGCGGGCCACCCGGGCCGGTCCGGGTGGGCATGGTCGATCCGACGCCCGGGGCGCTCGCGGAGGTGTCCGAGACCGTGGATCCGGAGCTGGTGTGCGTCGAGGTCGCGCTCACGGGTTCGAGCCGGTCCCCGACAGCGGGTAGAGCGAGGTCTCGCTCAGCGGCGCCGAGCCAGTCCCCGACGGCGGGGGAGGACGCCCGGGCGCGCCCTGGGTCGGCTCGACGCGGGCACGCTGGTCCCCGGGTGGCTGACGTAGAGTCGACGGACGTCACGGCGGGGGACCACGCGACCCCGTCGGGCGCACGGCGACGCCACCGAGGAGGTGGACCGAGGCGAGCGGGACGCGTCGGTTCCGACCCGCCCGACGGACGTGGAGCCAGCCATGAGGTGGCCGGGGACCTGGACCGGGAGACGCCGCGCGGACGTGGCGCCGCGCCGGCGGCCCTGGCACCTCGGTGTCGAGGTGGCGCGAGCTGCGGGCAGGCACCGTCTGACGGGCACCGCCGCGGAGATGTCCTTCTACGCCGTGCTGGGACTGGTCCCGCTGACCGTGGCGTTCGGTGCTGCGCTGGGCTACGTCCAGCGGCTGGTGGGGCCCGAACGCACCGCTGACGCTCAGGACGGCGCGATCGTCGTGCTGACCATGCTCCTCGGGCCCGAGCTGGCCACCGGCACGGTCGCGCCGTACGTCCGCACCCAGCTCGCGCAGGAGCGCGGCGGTCTCGCGCTCGGAGGTCTGCTCGTCGCGCTGTGGCTGGGGAGCCGCATGTTCACGCCGGCCTTGCGGGCGCTGGACGTGGCCTACGGCGTGGAGGAGCGACGCGCGGAACTCCACCAGCGTCTCATCGGCCTCGCCCTCGCCGTCGGATCGCTCGTCGCCAGCGTCCTGACCCTGGTCATCATGATCGTGGGACCGTTGCTGGGGACCGGGCAGGCGTTCGCCGACCGGCTCGGGTTCGGAGACACCTTCCGGTTGTTGTGGGTCTTCGGCCGGTGGCCGCTGCTGCTGCTCATCCTCCTGGCGTTCCTGGTCGGCTTCTACCGGCTCGCGCCGAGCGTGCGGCTGTCCTGGCGTGCCTGCGTGCCGGGCGCGCTGCTCGGCATGGCCGCGTGGATCCTGGTTGCGCTCGGCTTCCGTGTCTACCTGGCTGCAGGAGGGCAACCCGGGTCGGGCGTCGGCGCCGAGGACGAGGCGATCGTGCTGGTGGGCCGGGCGGTCGGCGCCGTGGTCGCGACGATGCTGTGGACCTTCCTGTCCAGCATGGCCATCCTGCTCGGCGGCGAGGCCAACGCCGCGATCGCCCGGCGTCCCGCCGACGCCGGCGGGTGAAGACGGGTCGCACCGCCGGCGGCGGGTAGGGACACTCGTACGCGGCCGTCCGGCCGCCCGCGCAACACTCGAGCCGCCCCAGCTCCACCCAGCGAACCGAGGTGCCCGCGTGCTGATGATCGTGGCCGGGGTGGTGTTCGGCGTACCGATCATCTGGGCGCTGTCGGTCGGCGCGCTGCGCGACCGGCGACGGGCACGCGAGCTCGGACCACGGACCGGCTGTCAAGCGTGGGTCGCGGTGAGCGGCCTCCCCAAGCGCCGTTACCGCTGCTGCGAGCCGGTGTACGCGGGCGGGCCTTGGTGCCGGCGCCACGAGGTCGACCGCTCCCCCGCCCCCGAGCCCGCGGACGCGACACTGATCGACGAGCACCAGGCGGTCGGGCGTGCCGTGGTACAGGCCCGCATCGGTATCCCGTTGGCGGCGCTGGCGGTGCTCGTCACCGTCGGAGCGGGTGGCTGGGCACTCTGAGGGCGACGGCCGCCGCTGTCGGACCGGTGCACGCAGGGTGGGCGGTCGTCCGTCGGCGCTCGTCGCTCGCGGTTCGGAGGACCGGTCGTCACCGGCGCTCGACCGTGTCGGAGGCGGGGCCCGGTCGGTACGGTCCCGACCGGCCCTACGTCAGTGGGCGCCCCGGACGAGACGCGCCGTACCCGGTCCGCCAAGACGACGCATCCTCGGAGGTGCGTCGTGGAACTGACACTCGAAGCTGGCAGCTGGTGGTCCTACGTCCTGGTGTTCGTCGCCGCTGCGACGCCGGTCGTCGAGGTCCTGGTGGTCATCCCGGCCGGCGTGCTGAGCGGGATGCCGCCGGTGCCGACCGCGGTCGTGGCGACCGCGGGCAACCTCAGCACCGTGGTCCTGGTGGCCGTCGCCGGCGACAGGATCCTCGCGTGGTGGCGCCGGCGGCGGCCCGATCGTGACGACGCGCCGAACCGACGCTCGCAACGAGCCCGCGAACTCGCGCAACGCTGGGGTGTGCCGGGCCTGGCGCTGCTCGCGCCGATCACCACGGGGACCCACATCGCCACCGTGGCCGCGATGGCCACCAGGAGCGGTACCCACCGGGTGCTCGGCTGGATGGCCGCCGGGCTCGTGGTCTGGGCGGTCGCCGCCGCTGCCGCGACCGCCGCGGGACTCGACGCCTTCACATGACGTGCCGCGACCGCGGCGCCCGGCTCGGCGGGCCGCGCGGAACTCGGTGCGCCACGTCGACTCCCGCCCCGTCAAGCCTCGCCGGCCCCGCCGGCCCCGTCGGGCCGCGTTCGCTCCCGCCTCGTCAATCCTCGTCGGGCAACCACGGCGGTCGCGGCGCCTCGATGCGTTCCAGGCTCGAGGACACCTCCCCGAAGCGGTCGGTGCGGTCACGCCACTCCTCATAGGCCGCGGTGATCTCGTCACGGTCCCGGGCCACGAAGTTCCACCACATCTGGACGCGTTCGCCGAGCGGCTCGCCGCCGAGCAGCAACGCCCGAGCGCCCGCGTCTGACGCCTCGATCGGCAACTCGTCGACCCCGCCGGGAACCAGGGCGAGCCAGCCGGGCTCGACCACCTCGGGGCCGACCTTGATGCGCCCGTCGAGCGGGACGACGGCGTGCTCGAAGCCGGTGCGGGTCGGCAGCACGGTGATCCCGCGGCGCAGCTGCAGGTCCACGCCGACGAGCTCGGTGTCGGTCTCGGCCGGTGAGGTCGCGTCGAGCATTGCACCGACGAAGACGAGTCCCTCGGCGTGGTCGAGGTCGAGTCGTGGCAGCTCCTCGTGGTGCGCGAAGCGTGACTCGCCGTGGCGGGTCGCCTCCGGTTGCGCGACCCACATCTGCACGCCGCGGAACGGCGGTTCCGCGGCCAGCTCGGCGTGGGCGATGCCGTGACCGGCGGTCATGAGGTTGAGCTGGCCGGGTCGGATGAGCTGCTCGGTACCGAGGGAGTCGGTGTGCACGGCCTCGCCCTCGAGCAGCCACGTGACGGTCGACAGCCCGATGTGCGGATGCGGGCCGACCTCCATCGGGTCCGGATTCTCCGCGTCCTCCGGTCCGGCGAGATCTACGAAGCACCAGGCGCCCACCGTCCGGCGACCCTTGGTCGGCAGCACGCGCTTGACCGCCAGCCCCCCGACCGTGGTGCGGCGTCCCTCCCGGGCTTCGACGCCGGCGAGCAGCTCGTCCTCGCACTCCGCGTCGCGCTGCTGGATGGGTCCGCTCATGCCGACTCCTGGACTCGGGATGCTGCAGTATCCCACCCGGCCGGTCGCGGTGGGGCGGCTACGTTCCCCGCCCGCGGCGGAGCGCTTCGTCGGCCATCGTCACCAAGGAGCGCGAGGTGGGCCGCACGCCGTCCCCGCGGAGGACGCGACCGAGGAGGGGACACCATGGGCTTCGGGGTCGGCTTCCGCGTCGCTCCCGGTGTCCGGCTACGCGCGACCCGACGCGGACCGCGCATGTCGCTCGGACCACGCATCGCCCGGGTCCACCTCGGTGGGGGCACGTCGGCCGTCTCCACCGGCAAGGGTCCGATCACCGTCTGGCAGACGCTCTCGGGTGGTGGTCACACTCAGAGGGCGCAGTCACCGTCACCGCGGTCGAAGAAGGCCGAGGAGTGGGCGACGGTCCAGGACCACCTCGACTCCCTCATGACCGCTCACCGGCAGCCCGTCACGCGTGCCGAACGGCCGCTCGCGCCGCCTGCCGAGCCGGTGCACGAGCGGACGGTGCGACGGGAGCTGCGGCGTGAGAAGCGCGGCTCGACACCGTGGTGGCGGTTCGGCGAGCGTCGCGCGGCGCGTCAGCGCGCCGACGCCCTCCTCGATCACGAGGTGGAACGCCGCCGTCAGCTCGCCGAGGAGGTGGCAGCGGGGGCTCAGCGCGAGGCAGATGCGTGGTGGCGGGCGTTGCTCGACAACGAGCCGGAGCTGACCACCCAGCGGCTGGAGCGAGCCCTCGGCGACCACGCGATGCCGGCCACGGTGGCCGCGGTGGAGGGCAGCAGCGCGCACCTGGTGATCCCCGTCGCCCCGGCCGAGCAGCTGATCGGCCCGCGCGAGCCGAAGCTGACGGAGGCCGGCAACCTCTCGCTGGCCCGCATGAACAAGACCCGCCGGCACGAGCTCTACGAGGCGGCGATCAGCTCGGCGACGCTCGCGGTGGCCGCCGAGGCGTTCGCGGTCGCGCCCGGGCTGACGACCGTCGACGTCGCGGTGGTCTGCCCGGAGTTCCTCGGTGGCCCGGCGGTGCTGTTGCTGGCCGAACTCGACCGGGACGAGGTGCTCCCCGACGGTGCCGACCGTCCCGCGTTCGACGAGCTGGCGGCTGCCGCCGAGGCGGGCCGTGCCACCCTGGTGCGAGACAAGGGCGGACGGATCGGTGCGTTGCGCCCCCTGTCCGACGAGGATCCGGACGTTCGTGCGCTGCTGGACGTGCTGGATACGGAGTGATCCGACGGTGGGAGGGTTCGCTGGTGCCGAGGTGGCTGCCCGCCCTGCTGGTGGCCGGTGCCGGCCTCACGCTGATCGCCGTGGTGGGGGTGCGGCTGCTCCTCGCGCAGGTCGAGCCGCCCGCCCTGGGTGTCGACGACGGCGAGCTGGCGCCGTGCCCCGACGCGGACAGCTGCGTGTCGTCGACCTCGGTCGACCCGCGTCACGCGATCGAGCCGCTGGCCTGCGACGGGGAGGAGCTCGACCGGGTCGTCGAGGTAGCGGAAGCCGAGCTGCCCAGGACGGAGCTGCTCGCTCGGGAGGCGGGCTACGCGCACCTGCTGGCACGATCGCTCGTGTTCGGCTTCCCGGACGACCTCGAGCTGCTGGCTGGTGACGAGGTGGTGCACGTGCGCTCGGCCTCGCGGGTCGGGGAGAACGACCTCGGCGTCAACCGCGACCGCGTCGAGAGGCTGCGTAGCGAGCTCGTGTCGGTGTGCGGCGGCGTCCCGGCCAGCTGAGGTCGTGACCCCCGGTGGGGAGTGCGTGGGTTCGTGGCCCGTGGTGTGCGGCCTCGCACGCAGGCCTGGGCGTGCTTTGACCGGTCACGCTCGCAGGCGTACCCTCCGCGCTCGTGCCGCGAGCCGGCACGTCCTCGGTGGGTGTAGCTCAGTTCGGTTAGAGCGCTCGGTTGTGATCCGAGAGGCCGGGGGTTCAAGTCCCCTCATCCACCCCACGGTGCGGTCGTGGGCACCGTTCGCTACGGTCCCGCGCTCGCTCCTGCGCCGCTAGCTCAATTGGCAGAGCATCCGGCTCTTAACCGGCAGG
>SKTG01000011.1 GCA_007118045.1 Nitriliruptoraceae bacterium | reverse complement strand
GACCGTCCACCGTCCAGTTGGACCGACCCAGGTCCCCGGACGCCGGCCGGAGGGCGACCGGACCGAAGCCAGTGCTGGGGACGACGATGCCGACGCAGCGCGCGGATCCGCCGCGCGACGCGATCCCGGCAGATGCGTCGACGCACCACCGTCGGCGGATCGGCATCGCTTCGAAAAGGCAACCACGATGGCTCAGTGCGAGGTCTGCGGCAACGACTACGACAAGTCCTTCGAGGTCAAGCAGGGCTCCGAGGCTCGCGTGTTCGACTCGTTCGAGTGCGCGATCCACGCGATGGCTCCCACCTGCGATCACTGCGGGTGTCGCATCATCGGCCACGGGGTGGAGGCGAACGGCACCACCTACTGCTGCGCTCACTGCGCTGAGCGGGCCGGGGCCACGGGTTTGACCGACCGCGTCTAGCCGCGGCGGCGTAGGATGTCGATCCCGCCACCCGTTCCGGCGGGGCCGTTCATCCACCACGGCCACGGCCGGATCGGGCGACCACGCCCGGATGGCCGTGCTCGCTCGACGGCTGGGTGGCGCATGCTCTGCGTAGTCACGAGGAGGGTGTGCTGTGGCCAAGCCCGGGATGCGTCCCACCTGGCGGGGCTCGATCAGCTTCGGGCTGGTGAGCGTCCCCGTCCAGCTGTTCACCGCGGTGCGCAGCCACGACGTGCGCTTCCGTCAACTGCACGAGAAGACGAAAGCGCCGGTCAAGCAGAAGCGGGTCGACTCCAGCACCGGTGAGGAGGTCGGTCAGGACTCGATCGTCAAGGGGTACGAGGTCGCGGACGGGCGCTACGTGGTCGTGGACCCCGGTGAGCTCGACGAGCTCAGCCCCGTCGCCTCGCGCCTGATCGACATCCACGACTACGTCGAACAGGCCGATATCGATCCGATCTACTACGACCGGGCGTACTACCTCGCGCCGGACGGCGAGACCGCGAACAAGCCCTACCGGCTGCTGGCCCAGGCCATGGAACGGGCCGGAAAGGTGGCCATCGCGAGCTTCGTGATGCGCAACCGGGCCTACCTGGCCGCGATGCGGGCCGTCGACGGCTATCTGATCCTCTCCACCATGCACTACGCCGACGAGGTGGCCGATCCCGCCGACCTCCCGGTCGAGTTCGTGGACTCGGGCAAGGTGAGCGATCGCGAGGTGGAGATGGCCGAACAGCTCATCGGTCAGCTGGCCACCGACTTCGAGCCTGAGTCCTACTGCGACGAGTACCGCGACCGGCTCCTGCAGTTCCTCGAAGCCAAGGCCGAAGGTGAGCAGTACGAGGTCGAGGAGGCCGAGCCGAGCGAGGGCAACGTCGTCGATCTGGTCGCGGCGCTCGAGCGCAGCCTGGAACGTTCCGGGGGCTCCTCCGCGGCGCAGCGGGGGGACGGCGGTGCCGGTGGCTCGGACCGCCGGTCGTCCACGGGCACGGGCGACGCCGAGGCGACGCCGGCCCCGGTGTACGCGGACATGACCCGTGCCGAGCTGTACGAGCTCGCGAAGGAACGCGATCTGCCCGGCCGCTCGGGTCTGTCGAAGACCCAGCTCGTCGAGGCCCTGACGGCCGACGACGAAGCGTCGGGCGCCGCCTGAGCCAGCTCACCCCACGGCCGACCGCAGCGGGTTCAGTCCGACAGGGTCTCACGCACCTGATCGCGTGCGCGGTCGAACACCCCGACGATGGGGCCGAGAGCGGCGCGCACGTGAGGCTCCTGCGGCGTCTCCGGGTGGGGACGGGTGGGCCCGGCCTGCCGTAGCCGCTGGAACCGCTCAGCGAGCTCGTGGCGTCGCTGCGACCCCAGGCGCCGCCGGATCGCCGGGAACTCGTCGCGCTCCTCATGCTCGGCGTGCGCGAGCACCTCCTGCTCCAGCTCGTCGAGCTGCGACATGAACCCGTCGGTCGACGGGTCGAGCTCCGCCATGGCCGCCAGACGTCGCTCGGCCGAGGCCTCCTCCTCCAGGATCTCACCCACGACCGCGGCCTCGTCCTCGGTCCCGGCCTCGGCACGCATGGTGCGGTGCACGAGCGCCTCCTCGGCGGCTTCGTGGCTGGCCAGCCGTTCGACCAGCGCCTCGAAGGGTCCTGACCGAGCCTGCGGCTCCGCGTCCCGGACCTCCCGGAACTTCTCACGGATGTCCTCGTGCTCGTCGATGAGCAGCTCGACGATGTCCAGATCCATCTTGGCGTTCACGGGCTCCTCCGCTCGGTTCAGGGCGCCGGGGGGTTGTCGCCGCCGTCGCGCGGCCAGTCGTCGGGAGCGCTGCGCTCTCCCGGTGGCTCGGTCGACTGCGGCGGTCGGGACGTGCCCGAACGTCGCCACCGCACGGCGGCGAACACGATCGCCGCGACGAGGGCGATCGTGAAGAGCAGGCCTTCCATCACGTGCTCCGGGCCGTTCGTCCGCCGACGGTCGGGGACGCTCGCACCTAGGATGCGAGCTGCCGACGAGCACCGGCGACCGGTCCTCCTGGTGCTCCGGCCAGGGACCCCGTCCAGCTCGATGCAGCGCGTGCGGCAACGGAGCGTCATGTCGATCGAGGGTGAGCTCCTCGCGACGTTGTCGCCGGCCGAGCTGGCGCAGACGCGAAGTGCTCCGACACCCACGCGCGTCGACCCGCAGTTGGCCGCGCCGGACGCCGGCGGCGTGCCGCCCGGTTGGTGGTTCGAGCGCAAGTTCGACGGCTACCGCCTGCTCAGCCACCTCGACGACGGCGGGGTCGTGCTCCACACGCGCAACCACGTCGCCCTGCAGCAGCAGCTCCCGGAGCTGGTGGCCGCCTGGGAGACGACGGGGCTCGGGGCAGCCGTGGTCGATGGCGAGCTCGTGGCGTCCGGTGGGGCCACGACCGCGTTCTCGCAGCTGCAGCGTCGACTCGGCCCCGAGGCTCGGGCGATGTCCGGCCCCGTCACGGCGTTGGACCTGCACGTGTTCGACCTGCTGCACCTCGGCGGGCTCGACCTGCGCGGCCTGCCACTGAGCGTGCGTCGACGCCTCCTCGACCAGCTGCCACTGGAGTCACCGCTGCTCCTGACGGAGCGGTCCTGGGGCGACGGGCCGGAGCAGCTGGATGCGGCGTGCCGTGCGGGATGGGAGGGTCTCGTCGCGAAGGACCCGAACGCCTCGTACCGCTCGGGCCGTTCCGGCCGCTGGCGCAAGCTGCCGTGCGTGGCCCGGGAGGACCTGGTGGTCGGCGGCTGGACGGAGCCGCGAGGGAGCCGGACGGGGTTCGGGGCGCTGCTGCTCGGCTACCACGATGCGGCCGGTCGGCTCCGCTACGCCGGCAGGGTCGGCACCGGTTTCGATCAGGAGACGCTGCAGGCGTTGGGGGGGTTGCTCGAGCGGTTGCGATCACCCGACCGACCCTTCGACGAACCGGTCGACGTCCGCGCCAACTTCATCGACCCGCTGTTCGTGGTGGAGGTCAGCTTCACGGGGTGGACCCGCCACGGTCGCCTGCGCCACCCACGGTTCGTCCGACTCCGGGTCGATCGCGATCCGCGCGAGATCGCGCTCGAACACGGCGGCTGAACACACTGGAGGCCGGCTCCACGAGCGCAGCTCAGGTGTCCGGGTTCGCCCCGACCAGCTCGTCGACCGTGCGCAGCTGCACGAACTCGCCCAGACGTTGGAGGCACCGCAGGGTGCCTTCGTGGCCGACCTCGTCCGGGCCCAGGACGGCGTCGCTGACCACGATCGTCGGGATCTGTGCATCGAGCAGGTCGAAGACGGTCGCCAGCACGCAACAGTCGGTCTCTATACCGCACAGGATCACGCCCCCCGCTCGCTCCGCCGCCGTGCGGATCTCCTCGCTCTCCAGGGCGCTGTAGCTCTGCTTGTCGACGGCCTCGAGGTGCCCGATCGGTGGCGCGAGGTCGGAGGCGTCGTGCGTGAGCGGGTCGAGGTCGTCGTGCTGCGCGAACGGCCCATGGGTACCGGGCTGGTCCGGGACCGGACGGTGACGGGTCGCCAGCGCCGGACCCCGGTGGTGCTCGGCCACCCGGGCGGCGGCACCGATGATCGGTTCGATACCGGGGAGCTCCCAGGCGCCACCCGGGGCGACCACGGCCTGGAGGTCGATGATCAGCAGCAGGTGGTCGTCGAGTGCCGAGGTCCCCTCGCCCATGGTCACCCTCCTCGTGCTCGGTCCGCTCGCGTTCCCGGTGTTCTTGGTCGTGAGTCTACGCCGCGACCCTGCCGCGCCGGTCGGCTCCGCGTGACCACCGGACGGCGTCCCTCGAGCGATCGGGGCGTGGGGCGGGGGTCGGCGAACCGAGGGGTCCCACGGGCCTGCGTCGTCCGGCCACGACGCGGACCAGGCCGAACGGCCAGGGACCGTGCCGTACTCGATCTACCGTTCCGCGTGCCTAACCTGCGGGCCATGAGTGAACGGCGTTCGTTACCGATCTGGCCACTGATGCGGCAGCTGCGTGGCCCGGATCATCTCGGGCTCGCCGATGCGGCGCGCTCGCCGCAGACGGAGGCGGTCCAGGCCCGCACCGACGACGCGGACGCGGTGGTGGGCTCGATCTGCCCGTTCTGCGCGGTGGGCTGCGCACAACGCATCTTCGTCAAGGACGGTGAGGTCTCCCACGTGGAGGGCGACCCCGACAGTCCGGTGTCGCGCGGGCGTCTGTGCGCCCGAGGCTCGTCCACGAAGGAACTCGTCGCCGGGCCGGCGCGCCAGTACCACGTCCGGTACCGGCCGCCCGGCGGCCGGGACTGGCAGGACCTCGACCTCGACACGGCGATGGACATGATCGCCGACCGCATCGTCGAGACGCGCGAGGAGACCTGGCAGGACCGCACGCCGGAGGGCTCGCCGCTGAACCGCACGATGGGTTTCGGCAGCCTGGGCGGCGCCGCGCTGGACAACGAAGAGAACTACCTGATGAAGAAGCTGTTCACCGCGCTGGGGGCGGTGCAGATCGAGAACCAAGCACGCATATGACACAGCGCGACCGTCCCCGGTCTGGGGACCTCGTTCGGTCGCGGTGGGGCGACCACCTCACAGCAGGACCTGGCCAACAGCGACTGCATCGTGATCATGGGCTCGAACATGGCGGAGAACCATCCCGTCGGGTTCCAGTGGGTGGTGGAGGCCAAGCAGCGCGGTGCCAAGGTCTTCCACGTCGACCCGCGCTTCACCCGGACGAGCGCGCTGTCCGACCGCTACGTCCCCATCCGACCCGGTGCCGACATCGCCTTCCTCGGTGGGGTGATCAACCACATCCTCTCCGGTGGCCACGAGTTCCGCGACTACGTGGTGGCCTACACCAACGCGTCGCACATCATCGACGAGGGCGTCGAGCTCCCTGACGACCTCGACGGCGTCTTCAGCGGGCTCGATCGCGCGGAGGACGGCACGACCTACGACGACACCACCTGGCAGTACCAGGGCGAGGACGTCGACGACCTCATGGCGGCGGCGGGGGCCCGTCACCGCGACATCGCCGGGCAGGGCGACGTCGACACCGAGGGCAACGACCCGAAGGACCCCGACGGCTCCGACCGGTCCCGGTCCGACGACCGCGCCGGCTCCGACGTCGAAGCCGCGGAGCAGGCCGTCCAGGCGGGGCGCGATGAGCGGGTCGGCGACCCGGACCGGCACGAGGAGGGTGAGGAGGCCTTCGAGGGAGCCTCGATCGAGAACGTCGGCAGCGTCGATCGTGACCCCACCCTCGAACACCCCCGGTGCGTGTTCCAGCTCGTCAAGCGCCACTACGCCCGGTACACGCCCGCGTTCGTGGCCGAGGCGTGCGGCACCACCGAGGAGGCCTTCCTCGAGGTGGCGGAGGCCTTGTGCGCCAACTCCGGCCGGGAACGCACGTCGGCCCTGGTCTACTCGGTGGGCTGGACCCACCACACCGTCGGGGTGCAGTACATCCGGGCCGCGTCGATCGTGCAGCTGCTGCTGGGAAACATCGGTCGTCCCGGAGGCGGGATCCTGGCCTTGCGCGGTCACGCGAGCATCCAGGGCTCGACCGACATCCCCACGCTCTACGACCTGTTGCCCGGGTACCTGCCGATGCCCAAGGCCGGAGCGCACGACGACCTCGACAGCTACGAGCAGGCGACCAGCGCCGCGAAGGGCTACTGGGCGAAGGGTCGTGACTACATGGTCAGCCTGCTCAAGGCCTGGTACGGCGAGGCGGCCACGGCCGACAACGAGTACCGGTTCGGACACCTGCCCCGCATCACCGGCGACCACTCCGCGTACCGGACGGCGCTGGACATGTTCTCCGGCGACGTGCGCGGCTACCTGCTGTTCGGCGAGAACCCGGCGGTCGGCTCCGCGAACTCGCGGCTGCACCGGCTCGCGCTCGCGCAGCTGGACTGGCTCGTGGTGCGCGACCTCACGATGATCGAGAGCGCGACGTTCTGGAAGGACGGCCCCGAGGTCGAGACCGGCGAGCTCTCACCCGAGGACGTCGGCACCGAGGTCTTCTTCCTCCCGGCCGCGGCGCACGTCGAGAAGGACGGCACCTTCACGAACACCCAGCGGCTGGTGCAGTGGCACGAGGCGGCCGTGGAGCCGGCCGGTGACGCCCGCAGCGACCTGTGGTTCACCTACCACCTCGGCCGCCGCATCAAGGAGAAGCTACGCGAACGCACACGCGGATCCGAGGTCCGCGACCGCGACCTGTCCCTGTTCGAGCTGACCTGGGACTACCCGGTGGAGGGACCGCTCGAGGAGCCGGATGCCGCTGCGGTCCTGCGGGAGATCAACGGCTGGGACGCGGACGGCGAGCCGCTGTCGAGCTTCAACCAGCTGGCATCCGACGGTTCGACCTCGTGCGGGTGCTGGATCTACTGCGGCTGCTACGCGGAGGGCGAGAACCTGACCGCCCGTCGGACACCCTGGACGCAGATGGACGAGGTGGCCGCGGACTGGGCCTGGGCGTGGCCCGACAACCGTCGCATCCTCTACAACCGTGCGTCCGCGGACCCGGACGGCCGGCCGTGGTCCGAGCGCAAGCGGTACGTGTGGTGGGACGCCGAGCAGGGCACGTGGACGGGACGCGACCGACCGGACTTCATCCCGGACCTGGCACCCGACTTCAGGCCCGACGACGACGCCGTCGGCGTCGAGGCGCTCGCCGGCGACGACCCGTTCGTGGTCCAGGCGGACGGCAAGGGCTGGTTGTGGGCGCCTGCGGGCCTGTTGGACGGTCCGTTGCCCACCCACTACGAGCCGCACGAATCGCCGGTCGACAACCCGTTGCACGGGCAGCAGGACAACCCCCTCCTGCGCGAGTACGAACACGAGCACAACCCGACCAACGCCCACGACGCCGAGGGGACGACCTACCCCTACGTGGCCTCGACCTACCGCATCGCGGAGCACCACACGGCCGGCGGGATGAGCCGCTTCCAGAGCCGGCTGTCCGAGCTGGCGCGCGAGATGTTCATCGAGGTGCATCCGGAGCTGGCTGCCGAACGCGGCCTGACCCACGGCGGGTGGGCGACCGTGATCACGAGCCGGACCGCCATCGAGGCACGGGTGATGGTCACCGAACGCGTCCCGCCGCTGCAGCTCGGCGCGCGACGGGTCCACCAGGTCGGGCTTCCGTACCACTGGGGTCACGGGGGCATCGCCACCGGCGACGCGGCCAACGACCTGTTCCAGATCGCCGTTGACCCCAACGTCCACATCCAGGAGGTCAAGGGCGCCACCTGCGACGTGGTGCCGGGCCGGCGTCCACGGGACGCGACCCTGCGCGCGCTGGTCCGTCATCACGCCGAGTACCCGCACGAGCTCCGTGCCAAGCGTCGAGCCGAGGAGCGTCCTCGATGACCCACAGCCCCCACGCCAGCGACCTGCTCACGCACAGCGGGGGTCCGAAGGCGGGCACGGAGGGCACCCGGTTCGGCTTCTTCACGGACACGAGCGTCTGCATCGGTTGCAAGGCCTGCGAGGTCGCCTGCAAGGAGTGGAACGGCGTCCCGGCCCGCGAGGACAGCGACTTCACGGGTACCTCGATGGACAACACCGGCGCCCTGGGTGCCGACACCTGGCGCCACGTCGCCTTCATCGAGCAGCCGGCGCCGACCGACCAGGCGTGGGACGGCCGCGTCGGCCTCGAGTGGTTCGGCGAGGACCCGGGGCTGCCGGCCGGTGCCCACGGGGCGGAGCTCGGCGTCGTGCCGGAGTTCAACGGCGAGGCCGCTCCCGCCGGCGAACACTCCTTCCGTTGGCTCATGAGCTCGGACGTCTGCAAGCACTGCACCCACGCGGCGTGCCTGGAGGTCTGCCCGACGGGCGCGATCTTCTACACGGAGTTCCAGACCGTGGTCGTGCAGGACGACGTCTGCAACGGCTGCGGCTACTGCGTGACGGCCTGCCCGTACGGCGTCATCGAGCGCCGGTCGCCCGGGCAGCCCGGCGGCGGTGGCGCGTTCAAGTGCACCCTCTGCTACGACCGCATGTGCGGTCAGCAGCAGCCCGCCTGCGCGCAGGCCTGCCCCACCGACTCGATCCAGTTCGGTCCGCTCGAGGAGCTGCGCGAGCGGGCCTCCGTCCGAGCCGACGAGCTGATCGAGGCGGGGGTCCCCGGCGTGCAGCTCTACGGTCACGGCGACGACGGCGTCGGTGGCAACGGGGCCTTCTTCCTGCTGCTCGACGACCCCGAGGTCTACGGCCTGCCGCCGGACCCGGTCACCCCGACACGCAACCTCGGCGAGATCTGGTCGTGGGCCGGCGCCGCCGCGGTCGGGCTGGTCGCGGCCATCGGGGGTGCGCTGCTGGGAGGCCGCCGATGAGCTCCGGGGCTGCGGCTGCCACCGACCCCGCCGGCCGGCCAGCGGCG
>SKTG01000050.1 GCA_007118045.1 Nitriliruptoraceae bacterium | reverse complement strand
TCCTCGCGGACCAGCCGCTCGGACAGGATGATCGCGTCCTCGAAGTTGTAGCCCTCCCACGACATGAACCCGACGAGCAGGTTGCGCCCGAGGGCGAGCTCGCCGTCGTGCGTGGACGGCCCGTCGGCGATCGTGCCGCCCTGCTCGATCCGGTCGCCCTCGGTGACCAGGGGGCGCTGGTTGATGCAGCTGCCCTGGTTGGAGCGCTTGAACTTGGTCAGGTAGTACCGGTCGATCTCGTCGTCGTCGGTGCGCATCACGACGTGATCGGCGGCCACCTCGACCACCACACCGCCGCGGCGGGCCGTGATGACGTCGCCGGCGTCGCGAGCCGCCTTGCCCTCGATACCGGTACCGATGTAGGGCGAGTCCGCGCGCAGGAGCGGCACGGCCTGACGCTGCATGTTGGCGCCCATGAGGGCCCGGTTCGCGTCGTCGTGCTCGAGGAACGGGATCAGCGCCGCGGAGATCGACACGGTCTGCCGGGGCGAGACGTCCATGTAGTCGACGTTCGCGGGCGGGATCTCGCGGACCTCGCCGCCCTTGGCACGCACGAGCACCATCTCGTTGATGAACTCGCCCTTGGCCTCGTCGACGGGCGCGTTCGCCTGCGCGACGACGTAGCGGTCCTCCTCGTCGGCGGTGAGGTACTCGATGTCGGTGGTCAGCTTGCCGTCGACCACGTTGCGGTACGGGGTCTCCACGAACCCGTACTCGTTGATCCGCGCGTAGCTGGCCAACGAGCCGATGAGGCCGATGTTGGGTCCCTCCGGCGTCTCGATCGGGCACATCCGCCCGTAGTGGGACGGGTGGACGTCACGGACCTCGAAGCCGGCGCGCTCACGCGACAGACCACCCGGGCCGAGCGCGGAGAGGCGCCGCTTGTGCGTCAGGCCGGCCAGCGGGTTGGTCTGGTCCATGAACTGCGAGAGCTGCGAGGTCCCGAAGAACTCGCGGATCGCGGAGACGACCGGCCGGATGTTGATCAGCGTCTGAGGCGTGATCGCCTCCAGGTCCTGGGTGGTCATCCGCTCGCGCACCACGCGCTCCATGCGCGAGAGGCCGATGCGGACCTGGTTCTGGATCAGCTCGCCGACCGAACGCAGCCGACGGTTGCCGAAGTGGTCGATGTCGTCGGTGTCGTAGCCTTCCTCGCCCGCGTGCAGCTTGACGAGGTAGCTCATGGTCGCGAGCACGTCCTCGCGGGTGAGCACGTGGTCCTCCCGACGGTCGAAGCCGAGGGCCTCGAACTCGTCGGTGAGCTTGCCGTGCTTGACGTGGCCCTGGCCGTCGTCCTCGAGCCCGGAGATCTTGTAGCGACCGACCCGAGCGAGGTCGTACTTCTTGTTGGTCAGGAACATGCCCAGCAGCAGCTGGCCGGCCTGATCCGCGTTCGGCGGCTCGCCCGGTCGCAGCTTGCGGTAGATCTCCTCGAGCGCCTGCGCCGGGGTGCGACCCGTGTTGTCCTTCTCCAGGGTCAGCGCGATGGACTCCATCCCGCCGAAGAACTCGAGGATCTCGTCGTCGGGGACCTCCTCGTTGAGGACCTCGGGCGGCGCCAGCTCGTAGACCTTGTCCTGCTCGTTCCAGACGAAGGCCTTCATGGCCCGGTAGAAGACGCTGATCGGCTGCTTGCGCTTGCGGTCGACGCGCACCGCGACGAGGTCGCGCTTGTCGACCTCGAACTCGAGCCACGCACCGCGGGCGGGGATCACCTTGCAGGCGAAGACGTCGCGCCCGGTCGTCTTGTCGACCGAGGTGTCGAAGTAGACGCCCGGGGACCGCACCAGCTGCGAGACCACGACACGCTCGGTGCCGTTGATGATGAACGTGCCCTTGGCGGTCATCACCGGGAAGTCACCCATGAAGACCGTCTGCGACTTGATCGTGCCGTCTTCCTTGTTCAGGAACTCGGCGGTCACGAACAGCGGCTTGGCGTAGGTGAGGTCCTTCTCCTTGCACTCCTCCACGGAGTACTTGGGGTCCTCGAACCGGTGGTCGAGGAAGCTCAGGGCCATCTTGCCCTGGCTGTCCTCGATCGGGGAGATCTCGTCGAAGACCTCCCCCAGGCCCTGGTCGATGAGCCAGTCGAAGGATTCGTTCTGGATCGCGACGAGGTCGAGCTCCTCGATGGGGAGCGCCTCGTGGATGGTGGAAAAGCTCAGGCGCTGGTCGAGCGTGGCGCTCGCGGCGTTGACGGCGGTGCCGGCCAACAGGGACCTCCCCTTGGGCGTGGTGGTCAGGGTGAACCGGGTGGGCGGGACCCGGTGGTGTGACGGGGTGAGGAACTCGCCGCCGGCGGCTCGAAGCCCCGCTGGGGTTCGTCCGGCCGTCGGCAGCCCCGTCGCCGTGGTCGTCGGCGACCGTCACGGTCGCAGCGGACGATCCGGGAGGCGCACGGCGGCCGATGGAGGTGGTCACGCCAGCGTGACCGGCATGCGTCCAGTTGCGCATGACGATCACGGATGGTGGCGACCTCGATCGACGAGCGCGCACCGCTCACGGACGGGAGCGATGAGACAACGGGGGCACACGGCGGCTCTGCAGCGTAGCTACCGCGCGCCATGCGCGTCAACCGCCCCCGGCGGGGGCGGCCGCACGACGCGCGACGAGGCGACGGCGCCCCCGCAGGACCTGTCCGAGGACGCGGCCCGTGACGGATGGCGCCGTGCCCTCACTTGAGCTCGACGGTCGCGCCCGCGGCCTCGAGCTTGTCCTTGGCCTCCTCCGCGGCGTCCTTGTCGACGCCCTCCAGGATCTCCTTGGGCGCACCCTCGACGAGCTCCTTCGCCTCCTTGAGGCCGAGGTTGGTCAGGCCGCGCACCTCCTTGATGACCTGGATCTTCTTCTCGCCGGCTCCGGTGAGGACCACGTCGAAGGCGGTCTGCTCCTCCACCTCCTCGGCGGCGGCAGCGCCGCCACCGCCCGCGGCCACCGCGACCGGCGCGGCGGCGGTGACCTCGAAGGTCTCCTCGAACTTCTTGACGAGGTCGCTCAGCTCCATGAGCGTGAGCTCCTTGAACTGGTCGATCAGCTCGTCGGTGGTCAGCTTGGCCATCGTGCTTCCTCCTGGTGACGCGCGGCGCGCGTCGCTCTGGGTCTGTCGAGGTCGTTGTCGGTCTCAGGCCTCGTCGGCGTCGCCGTCCGCGTCGGCCTGGGTCTCGGTGTCCCCGGCCGGTGCCGGCGTCGAGTCGTCGTCCGCTTCCGCCTGCGGCTCGGGGTCCCCGGCCGGTGCCGGCGTGGTGACGTCCTCCGCGGCGGCCTGCGGCTGCGGGTCCGGCGTCGTACCGCTCGGCGAGAAGCCCTTGGCCTCCGCGCCTCCGGCGTCGACCAGCGCCTGCATCAGGCGGGCCTGCTTCTCGGTCGCGGCCTGGAGCAGACGAGCCGTGCCGGAGAGCGCGCCCTCCATCAGGCCCGCCAGCTTGGCGAGCAGCTCCTCGCGGCTCTCGAGATCGGCGAGCTTGGCCGCTTCGGTCTCGTCGAGCACCTCGCCATCGAGGTAGCCGCCGCGGATCACGAGCTCGGGGTGGTCCTTCTGGAACGCCTTGAGCGCCTTGGCGGGACCCACGGGGTCCTCGGCGCAGAAGATCAGTCCCGTGGGTCCGACGAGCAGCTCGTCGAGACCCTCGATGCCGGCGTCGTGGGCGGCCCGCTTCGTCAGCGTGTTCTTCTCGACGCGCAGCTCCGCGTTGGTGTCGCGCAACCGCGCACGCAGCTCGGAGAGCTCGGTGACCGACAACCCGCGGTAGTGGGTCAGCAGGGTCGCGGCCGCGGTGTCGAGGTCACGACGGACCCGATCGACCTTGGCGACCTTCTCTGGCCGTGCCACAGCTTCCTCCGTTGTTGATGTGTGCTCGTCCCGACGCCGGGTGTCGTACCCCGGGGAACGAGAACGCCCCCGGCGCGCACGCGCAGGGGGCGGAACGGAGGCCGTGGACCCGGAGGGTCCGTGGCGTCACGATCGGTCCTGCGCGGGACGCGCGGGGCGCTGGTCGGTACTCCTGCGCCGCCGCGACCTTCGGCCCAGCGGAGTGGGCGTCCAGCGGTCTTCGGCTCGCGGGAAGGGTAGCGAGCGGGTGGGGCGCCGTCGAACGCGGTCCCACGACGCGCCCCGAGCGCGCGTGGCCCCGACCCTCGACGCGGCCCGGCGGACCGCGTCGAGGGCACGGATCACGCGTCGTCGGTCAGCAGGCGCGAACGCGCCGGGTCGAGGGGCACGCTCGGACTCGCCGAGGTCGAGATGGCCACGCTGCGCACGTACCGTCCCTTGGTCGACGACGGCCGCACACGCATGATCTCGTCGAGCAGCGCGGCGTAGTTGTCGACCAGCTGGTCGGTGGTGAACGAGGCCTTACCGAGGACCGCGTGCACGTTGCCGTTGCGGTCGGAGCGATACTCCACGCGGCCCGACTTGATCTCGCCGACGGCCTTGGCCACGTCCATGGTCACCGTGCCCGACTTCGGGTTCGGCATCAGCCCGCGCGGCCCGAGCGTCTTGCCCAGCCGACCGAGCTTGCCCATCATGTCGGGCGTGGCGATGATCGAGTCGAGCTCGTCGATGAGCGCACCGTCGGTGAGCTGCTCGACGAGGTCGTCGGCGCCGACGTGATCGGCCCCGGCCTCACGTGCCTCCGTGGCCTTGTCGCCACCGGCCACGACCGCGACCGTCACGGCCTTGCCGATGCCGTGCGGGAGCCCGACCGCCCCACGGACCATCTGGTCCGCCTTGCGCGGATCGATCCCGAGCCGCATCGCGCAGTCGATCGTCGCGTCGTAGGAGGTCTGATCGATCTCCTTGAGCAGCTCGAAGCCGTCCTTGGGCCCGTAGAGGCGGTCCCGGTCGATCTTCTCCAGCGCTGCCCGGTACTTCTTGCTCTTCTTCGCCATGTCTCGAGTCACCCCTCGTGGTCCCGACGACGGCACGGAGGCCGTCTCCCACCTAGGAACGGATGTGTGGTGGTCGCCTCAGCTGTCGACCGTGATGCCCATCGACCGGGCCGTGCCCTCGATGATGCGCATCGCGCCGTCGACGTCGGTGGCGTTGAGGTCCGGCATCTTCTTCTCCGCGATCTCACGGACCTGATCGCGGGACACGGTCCCCACCTTGGAGATGTGCGGGGTGCCGGAGCCGCTGGCCACGCCAGCTGCCTTGAGCAGCAGCTGCGCCGCCGGCGGGGTCTTCATGATGAAGGTGAAGGAACGGTCCTCGTAGACCGTGATCTCCACCGGGACGATGTCGCCCTGCATCGAGGCGGTCTGCTCGTTGAACGCCTTGCAGAACTCCATGATGTTCACGGAGTGCTGACCGAGCGCCGGGCCGACCGGCGGGGCGGGGTTGGCCTGACCGGCCGGGATCTGCAGCTTGATGAAGCCTGCGACCTTCTTCGCCATGGTTGCTGGTTCTCCTCATGTGGTCGAACGGCCGCGGTCGGCCTCCCACGTTGCGATGGTGGTGCGGGCGTCGCCGGGAGCTCGGCGACGTTGTCGAACGGTTAGAGCTTCGCCACGTTGTCGAAGGGCAGCTCGAGCGGCGTCTCGCGCCCGAACACGCTGACCAGGACCTTGAGCTTGGCCTGGTCCAGGTTGATCTCCGCGATCGTGCCCGTGAAGTCGGCGAACGGTCCGCCGGTGACCCGGACGGTCTCGCCGACCTCGAGGTCGATCTCGGCGACGACCTTCTCGGGTGCGGTGTCCGCCGCCCCGACCTCGCTCTCGACCTCCTCGACGACCTCGACGGGGATCTTGAGGGTGTTGGCCACTTCCTTGATGGGCAGCGGCACCGGCTTGGTGCCAGGCGAGCCCACGAAGCCGGTCACGGCGGGTGTGTGGCGCACGATGCCCCACACCTCGTCATCCATCATGGCGCGGACCAGCACGTAGCCGGGCAGGAACTTCTTCTGCGAGACGGTCTTCTTGCCCTTCTTGTACTCGGTGACCTCCTCGGTGGGGATCACCACCTCGAAGACCCGGTCGTCCGCCTCGAGCGCCTCGACGCGGTTGGCGAGGTTGTCCTTCACCCGCTGTTCGTAACCCGAGTAGGTGTGCACGACGTACCAGTCGCCCAGCAGCCGACGCAGGTCCTTCTGATCGCGCACGTCCTCGAGCGAACGGGGACGAGCGCGGGGCGCCGGCGTCGCCGCCGCGCTCGCATCGTCGGTCGGGGTGGCCTCGCTCGCCGGCTCGGCGTCGGCGTCGGGCGCCGTCGCATCTTCGGCGCCCGCCAGGCCCAGCAGGTCGTCGAGGTCGTCGGTGGGAGCGGGGGTGGAGACGTCGGGCACGGTCGCCTCGGGAGCATCGTCGGTGGGAGCGGGGGTGGAGACGTCGGGCACGGTCGCCTCGGGAGCGTCGTCGGTGGCGGGCGGTGGCTCGGCGAAGCCCGCCTGCTCCCCGGGTACGGGAGCATCGGTGGTCTCGCTGTCGACCTCGGGGTCCTCGCGGAGCGCCTCCGCTGGATCGTCGAGCTCCCCCGAGGTCGGCTGAGCCTCGGGCTGCGCCGCGGGTTCGTCGTCGGTGAGCTCGTCGATCTCCAGACTCTCCTGACCGAACGGCTCGTCCTCCGGCGACCCGGCCGCATCCGCATCGGAAGCGGCCGCGTCCGGATCGGGAGCGATCCCGTCCTCGGGTTCGGTTCGATCGGCGGCGAGGTCGCGGTCGGGCGACGTCGTCAGCTCGGTGGTCGGTTCGTCGGGCACCAGCTCACCCCAGGGTGTTGATGACGGCTTCGCGGAAGATGAAGTCCATCCCCCACACGACCCCGACGAGCACGAGCGTCACCACCAACACCACGATCGTGTAGTTGGTGACCTCCTTGCGGTCGGGCCAGGCGACCTTGCGCAGCTCGGTCCGGACCTCGCGCAGGAACTGCGCGGGCGGCGTGCGCCCGGAGCCGGCCGGCTCAGCAGAGGAGCTGGCCTGACCCTCGGTGCGACGCTCCTCGCGTTCGATGCGTCGATCGTCCTCGCGTGCCATGTCGGGCTCCTCCCCGTCGGGAGCGGGGGAGATCGGGGGTGGTGGGTCGAGCGGATCGGTCGAGCCGGGGCTGATCGGGGATCCCGCCGTGATCGGCGTCGGATCGCCGCTCGAGGTGCGGGTGGACGCCCCGCACGGGAGGAGGGACTCGAACCCCCAACCGCCGGTTTTGGAGACCGGTGCTCTGCCAGATTGAGCTACTCCCGTCCGTCCCCGCGACGACGCGGTGGTCGTGGCGGTCGCCGACGAGCGGCAGCCGCCGACACGGGAACGCTGCCCCACGTGGAGGCAGCTGAGGACAGCGTAACCCCGCGGGGGCCACCCCGACAACCGTGGCCTCGTCCCGCGCGCGGTGGGGGCCGTTCGCACGGCACGCAGTGGCGGCCGTTCGCGCGACGCGCGGTGCCGGCCGTTCGCACGGCGTGGCGCGTCGTGCCGGCCGCTCACCCGAACGGCCGCGGCTCAGACGCGCACGCGTCCCTTGCCCCGCAGGATGCGATCGCCCGACTCGTTCGTCCCGTGCAGTTCCACCGTTGCCACCCCGTCCTCGATGGCCGAGACCTTGCCGCCGAACGTCGAGGTGGTCCCGAGCGGCCACGGACGCGTGAACCGCACCTGGATCTCGAGCACGTCCTCCGGGCCGTCGACGAACCCGGTCAGGACCCGGCTCGCGAGGCCCATCGAGAACATGCCGTGGGCGATGATGCCACCGGTCGGGCTCACGTCCGCCGCGAACCCCTCGTCGTAGTGCAGCGGGTTCATGTCCCCCGAGGCGCCCGCGTACATCACCGAGGTCGTCAGGGTGGCCCGCTGCTCGATCGTCGGCAGCTGCGTACCGACCGTCACCTCGCTCATGCCGCTCCCTCCTGTCCGTCCCGCTCGGCGCTACCGAGGAACACGATGGTCGCCTCGGAACGGCACGCCAGTTCGTCGGTATCGGCGAAGCGACAGTCGACCTCGATGACGAGGAACTCGTTGCTGCCGCGATCCGAGATGTCCGCGATCCGTGGTGTGCACACCAACGTGTCACCGGGCCGCATGGGCCTGTCACCGAAGGCGTACCGCTGGGAGCCGTGCACGAGCGTCGTGTGGGTCCCGAGCTCCGGGTCCGCGAAGGCGGCCTCCCCACCCTTGGTCAGCGTGAAGCACGCCGCGAAGGTCGGCGGGGCCACGCAGTCGTCGCCGTCGCTGAAGTAGCGCGGGTCGGTCTCGCCGAGCGCCGTCGCGTACTCGCGGATCTTCTCCCGCGCCACCTCGTAGGTGTAGGGCGGGTAGCTCGTCCCCACCTTGTCACGGTTGAGCGCCATCGTGGCCTCCCGGTCACCAGGAGGCGCATCCTAGAGGCGGGCTGCCGCGGGCGCCGACGCCGACGCTGCCCTCGTCACGTCGAGCGATCGCGGCGGGGCGGCGACTCGCAGGGTCGCTGCCCCGGCGTCACGTCCGAGCTGTGACGGCCGGCGCACGCCGGCCGCCAGCGGCGCGCCTCAGCGGGTCTCACGATGCGCGTGGTGTGCGCGGCAGCGTGGGCAGTACTTGCGCAGCTCGATGCGCTCGCGCTGGTTCACACGGTGCTTCGAGGTGATGTAGTTGCGCTCCTTGCACTCGGTGCAAGCCAGCGTGACCTTGGGACGGTTGTCGTTCTTCGGCATGGGACTTCTTCTCTCTAGAGCTCCGACCGGGGTCTGGAGCGGGAAGCTGCGGGTCGTGCAGAGCTACCCGGGTCGGCGGGGACGTGATCCGACCCGGGTACGACGCGTGCGGCCGGGCTGGGGTGTCACTCGATGATCTTGGTGACCCGACCAGCACCAACCGTGCGGCCACCCTCACGGATCGCGAACTTCAACCCCTCGTCCATCGCGATCGGCGCGATCAACTCCACCGACATCTCCGTGTTGTC